>DATKZD010000232.1:0-2556 GCA_035528195.1 Elusimicrobiales bacterium | reverse complement strand
TTACGGTCTCCCCCTTGTCAAAGGGGGGGAGGGGGGATTTGTGCAGGAAAAGAGTGGAGATGAGAACGGATGAATAAAGAAATTTATTTAACAGTGTACTAGAAAAAATTTTGATGTAAAGTTAAACATCGGCTTTTTTTTATTTTGTATACTTACCTCTAATAGAGATGAACATAATTATGAAACGGATTATTATCGTATTACTCATTTCAATTGTGAGCGGTTTTGCTTTGGCAAAACCGCCAGCGCTTACTGCCGAAGATATGGTTAATCTCGCTTTGGAAAAAAATACCTCGCTGATAAATGCTGAAAAAACAAGGCAGATTTACAAACAGCAGATAAAGGAGTATTACGGCAGCGTTTTTCCCAGTATCAAACTGCGTGCAAGTTATACCCGCAACATTGAACTTCCCTCATTTTTCATAAATGGACAAAAAGTTACTATAGGTTCCGATAACGAATATATGTTTGCCGCCGAACTTGAGCAAAACTTATATACAGGCGGAGCTGTGGGGGCGGGAATTAGAATGTCGGGCATTTATGCCGATATAGGCGATGAGCAAAAACGCGCTATAAAAAATGAAATAGTAAGAAATATCAGAAATTTATTTTTTGACGTCATATTGGCTACTTTCACCATTGAAGTTCAGGAAGAGACATATAACATAGCCAAACAATATCTTAGCCAGATGCAAAAAAGGTATAAGCAGGGCATGGCAAGTAACCTAAACGTACTGAGACAAAAAGTAGAGGTTTCAAACCTTGCGCCCGACGTAATACAAGCCAAAAGCGTGTATAATTTGGGGATTTTGAATTTGAATAATTTAATAGGCAATGATCCCGAAACCGAAATAGCGCTTGATATGGACAGTAAAAGCGCTTTGATTGATTTTGAAGTACCCGAAGATATTAATGTTTTATACAAAAAGGCATTGGTAAACAGACCTGAAGTTAAAATTGCAAAACTTACCCACGATATGTCTGTTGAAAACATAAAAATTAAAAAAGCGGCGTTTTATCCCGATGTTAAATTATTTGCAAACAGAATTTTTCAGGGGCAAGCCAACGATACTTTTCCGTCCGAAAATGAACGCAATTGGAGTAGTGCGGTAGGTTTAAAATTAGATTGGAACATTTTTGCAGGCAGAGCGGATTTAGCAAGAGTCAAACAGTCCAGTCTTGAAGCGGAGAAAAATTTTGAGTCTTATCAGGAAACGAAACGACTTATAAAAATAGACGTTAAAAAATATTGGCTGGATCATCAAAAGGCGCGCGAACTTGTTTTATCTCAAGAAGAGTCTGTTGCCCGCGCTAGGAAGGTTTTGCAAGCCACCGAAGTTAGATTTAGAAACGGACTGGCAAGCCAGTTGGAATTAAATGACGCAGTTTTAACATTAAACAAGGCAAGACTTCTTGAAATACTTGCCATAAACGAAAAATGTAACGCTTTGTGTAATATTATATGGGCGATAGGCGGTGAAAAAATATGAGGTCAAATTTTAAATTTTTGGCAGTTGGTCTAATTGTCGTTGCAATTGTGGGATGCAAGGGCGGCGGTAATTCTTCGTTAAGCGAAATAGGTACCGACACTTTTTTAGTTAAAACGGAATTTCCGCAAAAGCGCGATATACAGGAAGAAATTATGTTTTCCGGTACCGTTAAAGCGAAAGAAGAAGCGGTACTGTATCCCAGAATATCGGGCAAATTGTTAAGGAATGTACTAAAGGAAGGTGATAAGGTCAAGCGTAATCAAACCGTTGCGTTGATAGAACGCGATGAGGTCGGAGCAGTGTTTGAACCCGCACCTGTGCCCTCTACCATAAGCGGCGTCGTAGGCAGAATGTATTTGGACGCAGGAGAAACAGTAACAATTGCAACTCCCATTGCGTTGATAGTCAACATAAGTAAGGTGAGGGTAAAAATTAACGTTCCCGAAAGATATATTTCAAAAATTTACTTTGGGCAAAGCGCACAAATTGAGGTTGAAGCTTTTAACGAAGTTTTCAACGGCAAAGTGTATAAGATAAGTCCTGTTGTTGATGTTAAAACAAGAAGCGCCCCCATTGAAATATTGGTGGATAATCCTGCTCACAAAATAAAATCAGGTATGTTTGCCCAGGTTAAAATAGTAACAGGGAAAAGACAGGGAGTTCTTTCTATTTCCAAATCTGCGTTTGTAACCGAAAAAAATAGTTCCCATTTTGTATTTGTCGCTGAAAAATTAAAAGCGCAGAAAAGAAAAGTAAAGTTAGGACTTTCCGATGATAATTTTATAGAGGTTATTGAGGGGTTAACTGCCAAAAACGAAGTTGTAAATTTTGGACTGTACGGACTTAAAGACCAAAGTAAAATAAAAATAGAGGGGAAAGAGGGAAGTGAGGCAGAAGGCAAGAATAAAAGTGAGGCAGTTGCTAAAGAGGGAAAAACAGAAACGAATAAATAAAATCCCCCCTCCCCCCCTTTGACAAGGGGGAGACCGTGAGATTATATCTTTCTCAAGGGGGAGCTATAGGAATATGAAACTTACTGACTTTTGTATACGAAGACCTGTTTTTA
>DATKZD010000231.1:0-3393 GCA_035528195.1 Elusimicrobiales bacterium | reverse complement strand
TATCGGTACTTGTAAAACTGTAGAGCCCCATATCGGCCTGAATATATTTTGCCCTGTTGTCTAAAATGACAACTTCTATTTTACTGTTTTGAGTTTTAATGGAAAAAGTTTTATCTTTTGCATACCCCTGCTCCCAAAGGTATTTGGCAAAAATTCTTATGCCGTTTCCGCTTACACGGGTTGGAGAACCGTCGGAATTAAAAATTTTGGCAGTAAAATCTTTGTCTTTTTTGTAATCCACGGGACCCAAAATTACACCGTCGGCTCCTATTGCATGGTTACGATGACAGAGAAGTTTTATATTTTCGTAAGAAGGTTTAAATTTGGTTTTAGCAGGATCAATTACGATGTAATCGTTACCCAAAGCCTGATATTTAAAAAAATCTACGTTCATTTAGTGTTCCTTAATTATCTGTAAAAAATGTGTATTTGCCCACTGTCCTTATTTTACCTTGAGACTAGGCGCCTGCGAGTGAGTGTATACCACGCGGGGGCTTGTCCCCCATGTATCCGAGCGAGCAGGCAACGACGTATCAGGGTAAAATCGGGGCACCCGGATTTGAACCGGGGACCTCCCGCTCCCAAAGCGGGCGCTCTACCAGCTGAGCCATGCCCCGTAAGTAAAACTTGTTCTTTTGCTTTCATTCTTTGTTACTTGTTCGCTCGGATATTCGTGGTTCGACGGGCTACCACTCACGATATACCTCACTCACAAGTGCCTTGTCTGAAAGCAAAATTACTGCGCTTTTATAAGTAAAGAACCGTTTCGTCTTTATTTTAACAAATTTTAAAAACTAAAACTTTGAGGTGGTGCAACCGGCGGGACTATCTCAAGTACGTTTTTTTATTTACATATGTTGTAGCTTTTACTTGCTCAATTTACTAGGATTATATGGAGTATTGCTAGAACACTATATTAACCAATCCTAAACCATCAAAATAAATGAGGTGCTGAGTAATGGAAACAACAACACTAATAAATTCCCCTATAGGTATTTTAGCTACATTATCGTCAATTGCCGCTTTCTTTTTTTGGATAGAGAAAAAAACACAGTGGAAGTTTTTTGAGTACATCCCCGGAATTTTATTCATCTTTCTAATTCCGATGATATTTTCAAACACGGGAATAATCCCTTATAAATCTACTGTCTATGATTTTACGACTTCAATGATGCTGCCGACGCTTATAGCTTTAATGCTGTTAAACGTTAATGTAGTATCGTCGGTTAAAGTTATGGGACGGGGATTTTTCGTCCTGCTATTTAGCATTTTGGGTATTATCATAGGAGCGCCGATAGGATACGGGCTCGTTATGTGGAAGCTAAATCCTGAAGCGTGGAGAGCGTTCGGCGCAATTGCAGGCGGATGGATAGGCGGTAATGCAAACATGGCAGGCGTAGCCGAAGGGCTTGGAACACTTCCTTCGGATTTTGGAATTGCGATATTTGTAGATAACATGGTAGGTTACGTTTTATGGGTACCGTTACTTTTGGCATCACGAAAATTTGCAGCCGGCTTTGCTAAATTTACCGGAGTATCCGACGCTCAGGTAGCGGAATTAAAGGAACGCTCGTCAAAACTTACCGAAGATAAAGGCAGAATTCAGATGATGCACATAATGATAGTTCTTGCCGTAGGGTTTGCAATAACGTGGATAGCCGTTATGCTCTCGGAATTAATGCCGGTATTGCAACCTGTAATGACCACAAAAACGTGGATGATACTTTTTGTAACGACTTTGGGCATATGTGCTTCCTTTACCCCCGCAAGAAAAGTACCCGGTTCCCAACCTTTGTCTATGGCGCTTTTATTTATATTTATCGCAGTTATGGGGGCAAAGGCGCATCTTAGCGTAGGAGTAGCATCGCAAACCTTCTGGTTTACGCTGGGAGCTATAGTATGGATAATCATACACGGAGGATTTTGTCTTTTGGGCGCAAAACTTTTCAAAGTCAGTATACACACAGCGGCGATTGCTTCTGCGGCGGCTGTGGGGGGTGCGGCGTCTGCTCCTATCGTTGCGGCATATCACGACGAAAAACTTGTTCCGATAAGTATTTTAATGGCAATCGTAGGATATGCGTTAGGTAACTACGGCGCATTTTTAGCGGCGCAAATATGCTACTGGGTATCTTTGATGATGTAGCATTAACCTGTATCATTAACCTGCAGCATTAACCTGCCACTTTTTTAAAAAACCTCCGACATAAAAATGTCGGAGGTTTTCGTTTTATGACGGCGGGCATTTATAAAAGTTGCATTCTTTTCTACAATATATTTAATTCCGGGATGGTGTAATGGTAGCACGAGTGCCTCTGGAGCATTTGGTCTAGGTTCGAGTCCTAGTCCCGGAGTGGATTCAACTCGCCTTACGGCTCGCTCACCATTTTCCTTAATAAGGCGAGTCGCATCCATCGAGCGACGTTAGGAGCGAATCGAAGGAAAAAAATAAAGATTTTACGCTAAAACTTCGTTACTTCCACGTTCGGATATACGGGGGATAAGTCCGTCCTGTATTTTAAAAGGTTTTCAAAAACACATAATTCGATATATGTTTTTGCCCCCATCACGATATACCTCACTTGTCGTGCCTACTTTTAGGGCAAACTTTTTATTTTTTGTTTTGGTAAAAGCAGTTGAGTAAAAAATGACAATCGTTTTATGTAGATTTTACTCAAAACAAAAGATAAGATACTAAATATGTGGTACGTATATATTTTGGAATGCAAACATAAAACTCTATATACCGGCATAACAAACGATTTAAAAAGAAGATTTAAGCAACATGTTGACGGTTGCGGCGGTCGTTATACCCGCGCTTTTGGAGCTAAAAAAATCCTTTGGAAAGAAAAACATAAAAACCGTTCATCCGCCTCAAAAAGAGAAGCGCAAATAAAAAGTTTAGAACGCAAGAAAAAATTATCACTTATAAAAAGTAAATGATAACTTACCAAATACAGTTAAATTTATCCTTTAATAAACAATTTATATACTTCAACACGTAATGCTTTGGATATTCTAAACAATGTCAAAACAGTACTGCTCGCCTTGCCTCTTTCAATAAGCCCGAAATATGAAACCGACATTTTTGCTTTTTTAGCAACTTGCACCTGCGTAAGTCCGTTAGCTGTTCTAAGTAGTTTGATTTTGGCTCCAACTTGTTTAGCTGAAACTGTTTTGTTTTCGTTATTCATTTTAATTACTCCTTATGGCTAAAAAGCCATCATTGAGGTAATTTACCGCCAAAAAAACGGGCGGCGAATTACCTTGAGCCATACGAAGAACCCAAAGCAATTGCCACCCTGCGCCCCGAAGGGCACTACAACGAGAGACATGCTTTTCGGTTTCGTATGGGTTTGCAGGTTTCCCTACAAACTCAGTCTGCCCTTATAG
>DATKZD010000230.1:0-2055 GCA_035528195.1 Elusimicrobiales bacterium | reverse complement strand
AAAATATGGGAAGCACCAAGTAATAATTTATGACGAAGGCCGGGCAGGATTGGATAGTGCCCGTGCAATGCAGGCTGTCAACAAAGTTATGCAAGATTTTTTCCAAGAATGCGGATTTATGGGCCACATAATTTTAATTGTTCTTCCTAGCTTCTTTAAACTCCATGAAGATTATGCAATCTCCCGTTCTTTGTTTTTATTAGACGTTTATGCTGATACAAATTTAAGACGGGGCTATTTTAATTTTTATACCGAGGTTCAAAAAGAATTCTTGTACCAAATGGGAAAAAAAGTTATAGGAACCTATGCAAAATATAAAAATTGTCGTCCATCTTTCCGTGGAAGGTTCACTCCGTTCATTCCGGTCTCCAAAGATGAATATGATAGGGCCAAAGCTAGAGCGTTAAGGAAAAAACAGTTTGTCAAGACTGAACGTAAATGGAAAAATCAACGAGACGCAGCTTTATACATTTTAAGACGTGAAACTGAATTAAGTAACATGGTGATAGCGAGGGAAATGACAGTAATTTGTGGTTTTCCGATTTCAGACAAGATGGTTGAGCACGGAATTAGATGCATTACCAAATCTAAGCCCGGCGTTAATGAAGATGACGAATAATTTGGTACTATATTAATAAACTCTGCTATCTTTTATTTTTTATGCCTTATAGATTAGTCCGCAAGTATGAAAGAGGAAAGAATAAAAAAATAAAAGTTAAGGCATACGTCCAAAAATATAAAAAACCAAGAGGAAAGGCTCCGGCATTAAAAGAAAGGGTGAAGATAAGACCAAAACCTAATGAACGGACTTATTGGTTAAAGGATAAGGAAGGAAATTTTACTGGGAGAGCTGATGCGGAGGGCAATACTACTTCAATCACTCATGTCCAAGGCATGAAAGATAACACTGGCTTCATTCAAGACAAAAAATATAAGAGAATCTATGGAAGGACATAGTTTTTAAGTGTTCGTATGTAACTTTCTATGAAATTCTTGATTTTTCCTAGTTATAAAACTTCTAAACGTATCAACGTCGAAAGAAAAGTTACTAACACCAACATCAAACTTATAGTTATCTAGTAAGTAATCAACTTGTTTTTTTTTTGTTATTAATTTGTGCCTTATATTTTCTAAAAATATTTTTATATCTGATTTCTTTGCAATTGTCAATTCGGATACTCCAGTTTTTTCTTTTATATAAATATTGCCAAATCTAATAAATTCTTTAATCTTATTCAAAACTTCAACTTCTTTATTGTACATCCTAACCACAACAGCCAATTGGTTTGATTTAATTTTTAGAATATGAACATTACCCTCCCCGTCAAAAAATCCTGCAATATAATCCCAATTCATTTCATAATTCATACTTGGATAAGTAGAGTCGACTTTTTAAAGGGTTCTACTCGCCTAAAATGGTGTCGCAGTTAAAATGTAGTACCTAAAATGGTGTAGCAGTTAAAATGTAGTACCTAAAATGGTGTCGCAGTTAAAATGTAGTACCTAAAATCAAGTTATTCGGTATAGCCGAATATCTATTAGCCATAACCGTATGTAACTTTCTATGAAATTCTTGTTTTGATTAGATTGTGCGAACTTTTCACGCAGGAACTTCCTGCTTTTGCTAGAAACTTCCTGCATGGTTTATTAACACCCTGTAAAAGCATACCGTCCCCCCCGACGTGTATTGCAATTCGATTTGGGGGCCCGGGTGTTACCTTTATTTGTACTATGAGTATATTTTGAGGCGCGGCGTGTAAAAAGTAGGGTTGATTTACAAAGTACACGGAGAATTTTAAAAATTTTAATCGTTTGGGGCCTTATTGAGCATGCTGACGGGGCTAAATCTTTGTTTTCATAGTCGGGGTGCTTACAGTACTGCTGAATTTCCACAGTACTGTTTCAAATATTAGTGTGGCAGTGGATACAGTACTGCTGAATTTCCACAGTACTGTTTCAAATATTAGTGTGGCAGTGGATACAGTACTGCTGAATTTCCACAGTACTGTTTCAAATATTAGTGTGGTTCAGATGGCAATAAAAAAAAAAATAAAT
>DATKZD010000229.1:0-5192 GCA_035528195.1 Elusimicrobiales bacterium | reverse complement strand
TAAGCCATCTCGGTATCTAAATTCCAATCTGTATTGGAATTATTAAGTCCCCTACAAATTGTCGCCGCAATTGTTGCAACGTGTAATACATGTTCTATACGTGTGCAGATGTGGTCATTTTGCGGAGCAAAAAATACTTGAGTTTTGTGTTTGAGTCGTCTAAAAGGTAGAGAGTGGATTATTTTTGTTTGGTCGCGGAAAAACTCGCCCCTTACATCGGACTTTAAGGGATGCGTTCTTTTGGAATAAAAACTTTTTGGAAAAGGATTTTTCATAACCGCCTATACTACTATATATTATAAAAAACCCCTGCCTGCGTAAATGCAAGTAATAGATGCAGGCAGGGGACTGAAACCTTTAGACTACTCTATATCCACTTTTTTGGTATGCGAACTTTTTTCTTTAAGAAGTTCTATTTTTAGTATGCCGTCTTTGTAATTTGCTTTTACCTTATCGCAATTGACGGATGCAGGCAAAGTGAAACTGCGTTGGAACATTCCGTAGCTTTGTTCTCTTAATCTATAATTTTCTTCCTTGTCTGAAGTTTCTTTTTCTTCCTTTCTTTCGGCGGTGATATTTAGCGTATTTTCGGTTACATTGAGTTTGATATCCTGTTTGTCAACGCCCGGAAGCGCTATGGATACTTTTATTTCGTTGTCGGTCTCCTTGATGTCAACCTGAGGATTCCAATGTCCCATACCCCTAAACATTTTAGGCGTAGGCGTATTCCAAAAATCCTCAAACCTGTTGAATAAAGAATCCGCCCACGGCATAAGCCCGTGCATTCTTTCGTGTTCTTTTTTGATTAAGTCCTTTACTGTCATTTTACCCTCCCATTTTCGGTAATTTAATACATATCCGCTAATTACAAATTAAACCTGTTCGGGGAATTGACTCTTAGGTGGGGAACTGATGCAAAAATAATCACTTAAATAAAACCAAATTTTTTAACAGCAGGCAAGGTGTGTTTGCAGTTATTATGTATGTACTTTTTACACTTGCAATATTCATATCCGCAGTAAAAAAAATTACGGTGCTGTTTTTCAAGCACCGTAATTTATAAAACAATCTAACTGATTATTACTTTAGATGTTTTTTTGTTTTGATAATTTTGGGCATTTCAAACATACTGACTTTTGGTTTGCCAAAAATACCTTTCAATTTGACATCACAATTAATCATTCGTTTGTCTTTCTTGTCCTGAAGTCCGTTTTTCTTGATATAGGCCCAGAGTTTTTTTACAACCTGAGTTCTCGGAAGCGGCTTGGAACCTACTACTTCGCTAAGTGCTGCGCTTGGTGTAAGCGGTTTCATAAATGCTGCATTCGGTTTTCTTTTTACTTTCTTTGTTTTTGTTGGCATATTCTGCAACCTCCATTTGTACCTTAATCTTAATTTATTATTGGACCTGCGTCAATAATTTCTTTTGTACAACCCTCGGTAAAACCTGCAAAGTTTTTACTAAACAACCCTGCAAGTTCTTTGTATTTTAGCATATATTTTTCTTTTTCTTTCCACGTATTTTGAGGATTTAGCACATCAGAGGGGACATTGTCGCATTCCTGCGGTATTTCAAACCCGAAGATGGGATCCTTAATATAGCTAACATTGTCAAGTTTACCGCTCAATGCGCCGTTTAGCAAAGCGCGGGTGTATTTTATGCTTATTCTTTCCCCCTCGCCATAGGGACCGCCTGTCCATCCGGTATTTACAAGCCAGCATTTTACGTTATGGTTTAGCATGTTTTCCTTTAGCAATTTTGCATAAAAAGCAGGATGATGCACCATAAAAGGAGCCCCGAAACATGTACTAAAAGTAGCCTTAGGTTCTTTTAGCCCTATTTCTGTCCCTCCGACTTTTGCAGTATATCCCGAAATAAAGTGGTACATTGCCTGATTTACGCTTAAGCGCGCAATAGGAGGCATAACGCCGAAAGCATCGCAGGTAAGCATTATAATGTTTTTTGGATGAGGGCCTTTTTTACTTTCAACCGCATTACCGATAAAATTTAGCGGATAGCATGCCCTTGTATTGGGTGTTACGGAATCGTCGTCTAAATCCACTTTGCCGGTAGCTTCGTCGTAAACTACGTTTTCCATTATGGTGCCGAAGCGCCTTGTGGTTGCATAAATTTCGGGCTCGGCGGTGGGGGAAAGTCTTATTACTTTAGCATAGCATCCCCCTTCAAAATTAAAAACGCCGTCCTTGTCCCAGCCGTGTTCATCATCTCCTATTAATCCCCTTTCAGGATCTGCCGAAAGAGTGGTTTTACCTGTACCTGAAAGGCCGAAAAATAGAGCTGTATCATTTTTCTTGCCGATATTTGCAGAACAATGCATAGTTAAAATGTTTTTCAGCGGAAGCAAATAATTCATTGCTGTAAACATAGCTTTTTTCATTTCTCCGCCGTATTCGCTTGAGGCAATTAAAATTAGGTTTTTTCCAAAATGTATAAATATGGCAGTTTCCGAACCTGTACCGTGCAGTTTTGGGTCTGCTTTTAATTTAGGCAGATAAATAACGTTAAACTTAGGTTTAAAATTTTCAAGTTCGCTGGTTTCAGGCTCAATGAATATGTACTTGGCAAAAAGATTTATCCATGCATATTCGGTCACAACTCTTAACGGAAGTTGAGTTTTTTTGTCCGACCCAACGTAACAGTCGCGTACAAAAAGATCTTTATCTTCCATATGTTCAAGCGCTTTTTTGTAAAGAGAATCAAATGTTTTTTCAGATACGGGTTTATTTGCATCACTCCACCATATTTTGTCTTTACTGGAAGATTCTTCCACAAAAAATCTGCAATTGGGCGAGCGCCCTGTTGTTTTACCCGTGTAGACGACAATAGGACCTCCTTCTACCAAATGCCCCTCGTTTCTAATTAGGGAATGCTCGTACAATTTTGGGGTTGATTGATTCCAAAAAACTTTTTTGGAGGTCTTAATACCCAAGGCATCAATATCGTTTTTACTTTTCAAAACAGTTTTCTCAGTAGTGCTGTTCATTGTTAGCTCCTTATTTTTAAGTTTTCAGGTTCGTCTAAAGCAAGTCTTATTCTTTCCGTGCCTTCAACTACGTCTTCTTTACTCCCGCAGTAACTTATGCGTAAATGCCCTTCCATTCCAAAACCGACACCCGGTATGGTTACGACTAACGCCTTTTCTATTAGACGTTGGGCAAGTTTATTTGAGTCGTTTTCGTATTCGGAAAAATCGGCAAGGCAGTAAAAAGTGCCCTGGGGCTCTATTACCTTAACTTTTTTTATTTTAGAAAGTGCGTTAAGCATAGTATTTCTGTTGTCTTGCAAAGTGTCTACAAGTTCGGTTATGCATTTTTGACTGCCGTTTAATGCCGCTTCAGCACATGTTTGCGATAAGTCGCATGGGCATGAAACGGTTTGCACCTGCATTTTGGTCATAGCCTTGATTAATTTTTCGTTGGCAATCGCCCAGCCCATTCTAAAACCCGTCATTCCGTAAGCTTTGGATACGCCGTTGATTGCAACTAAATTATCCGTATTTCCCGCAAAATCATAAATGCTGGCGGGTTTTATGCCGTCAAAAACAAGCTGACGGTAAATATCATCGGCAAGAAGATAAATATTTTTTTCCCTGCAAAGTTTAACTACTTGCTCTATCAGCTTATTGGAATAAACTGCTCCGCTTGGATTATTGGGGCTGTTTAGCATAATAACTTTCGTTTTTTTAGTTACTGCAGAGCGGATATCTTCAATAGCGGGCTCAAAAGAATTTTTCGGCGGAGAAATAACAATGGGTTTTGCGCCGGAAAGTTTTGTCATTTCGGGATAACTTACCCAGTAAGGAGCGGGGAAAATTATTTCGTCGCTGGGATTTATAGCTGCAAGCAAAAAATTGTAAATTGCCTGTTTTGCGCCGTTTGAAATTAAAATGTTTTCGGGTTTTACTTTTATGCCGTAAACTCTCTCGGTATGTTTTACGACTGCTTCTTTTAAACTTTTTGTTCCGCCCGATGCGGTGTATTTAACTTTACCCGATTTTAGTTTTTCTATGCCTGCATCAATTGCAGACTTAGGAGTCAGTGAATGCGGTTCCCCGCCTCCCAAATGAATTACGGGTTTTCCTTCTTCCTTGAGATGCTTTGCTTTTGCATTAAGTTGCAATGTAGGAGAATCGCCAATAGTTTCAGCCAGTTTGCTTATGTCCATTTTGAGGTTCCTTTAGAGAGTTTTGTGGAGTATATTTCGTCCAGTCACGGAAAAAAAAGACACTGTCAGTGTCTTTTTTATTATAACTAAAATAAGACTGGAGTAACAGGACTTTTTATCGGACATCTAAAAAAGTGCATCATCATAAATTCCAAACAATTTAACGACAAAGGAATTATTTGCCTGCCGATAAAAACAGCGGGTATTGTTTTTAAAACTGAAGGGTTAACATGTGGACGTTATAAGGCGGAAGATTTACAAAAAGTCCCTGCTTTATTATTTCTTCGCTTGTGCGAGTGAAAGTTTCGCCACTCATTTCATCTTTAAAACTGAAATTTCCATTAGTTGGACTTGTCTTGACAGGTACTCTGCCCTGAGCATGGCCGTCCGAATAGTTTACGATTACTATTTTGACCGTGTTTTGCTGTTTCCAGTACCAGCACAAAAGATTGTTATGAGTTGAATCGTCGCTAAATGCGGGGCCTGCTTCCAGGAGCGTCCATTCTCCCCCGTGGTAGGCGGGATGGCTGGACTCTTTTAAAATCTTTTCATAAACATTTCTGATGCTGTCGTTCGTCTTACAATTATTTTCTATATACCTTAACGGAGGTTTGTGCTCAACGCCGTGAAGCTGCTTATAATGGAATAGTCTAAGCCCCTCCAAAGTGGAAATTATCGTAGCCGCCGCTATTGATTTATTATTACCGAATGCCCTGGCTGATGGGGATTCGTTGTGGTTATCAATAAAACGCAGACTTCTTTTTTGGTAGAGTCTTTCTGCTTTTAAGTGCGCTTTTATTTCCGAGGGGTTTGACCAGCGCAGGCGGTTATATAAAACCTGGTCGTAGGTGTAATCAAATCCCATTTGCTGAACGCGCCACTCAAGCCCCCAGTAAACTTCCGCAAGGAAGAAAAAATAAGGGTTTTTATTGCGTACGGCTTCAATTGCGCCGGGCCAAAATTCTTCTTCGGGCGCTTTAAATCCTGCACGATTTAATATCGGACC
>DATKZD010000228.1:0-3843 GCA_035528195.1 Elusimicrobiales bacterium | reverse complement strand
TAAAGCATAGGGTACACAGCTGAAGGTATATAGGCGACGCCGAATTGAAATCCATAAGTTTTCGGACTCAAGTATGATATTCTGTTTGTCCATAATGAGGTGTCCAGCTGTGTGGTTGTTGCCATAAGGTAAATATCCCCTGCTGCTACTTGGACATCTTGTAAAATAAAAGGCATAAGGAACCAAAAACTATACTGGGTATTAATTCCGGTAGAACCGACATCTACGGAACTTTTATTCATTTTGACTGTGACGTCTTCCGTATAACCCATTTCCAAACGGCCGAATTTTTCTGACTGAAGCATTCCGAAAAACTCATCAATATAGAATAGTCCGCCTTCCATACTTAACAGAGTTGTTTTTATCTCAACGCCACCTTGTAAATCTTCGGTAAAAGCTGAGTTTAGACTAACTCTTGTGAAACCGTTTACGAAGTTATCAACTTTATTGTAATCATCGGTTTCCCCATCATTGTTAGGACTTTCGTCAATATCAGCTATGGTGGTAAACGCATCCAAACGTCCCCATACTGATAAGTCAAGATTTCCAATTTTGGCGGTTTGAACAGCAAAAACATTGCTTGTTACAAACCCTACCAATGCAAACACAGCAAGTAAGCGAGTTAATTTTCTTTTCATTTTTTTGACCCCCATAAGTTTATTTGAGACTATTTAGTATACAAAAGATATAAGTAATTTTCTCCGCTTTGCTACAGTAGTTTTTGACACCACCCAATTGCCGAAATTACCCTATATCCGTAGAAAAACCTCTTAACAGAGTAATTCCCCCATATCTTTTAAAGTATAATTGAAATAGTAAAAGGTGTATGTGTATAGTTTTGTGTGATATCGTGTAAAATTACCTTATCTAATTTTTTGGATGTAAAAATGAAAAAAATGTTAACATTATTGCCATGTTTGACGGCGTACATTGCAATAACATGCTTTTCACAAACTCAAGATATATATTCCCATAAGTTTGAAAAGAAAAAAGCATGCATCAAATTGCTTCAAAATGCTAAATATAAACTGACCCGCCAACAGAACGTAGCATTTATGTCAGAAAGTGACGTTGAATATTTTCATTCAAAAATTAAACTGAAAAAAGCAAACGACGGAAAATGTTTACTACAGACGCCCGCCGCCATCGCACTGGATAAAGCCATTAAATTTGCCAAAAAGGAAAAAATCCCGCTAACACAACAGAGTAATACGGCGTGTCTGCGTTCATACCAAGATACACTTAAACTTTGGAACAAAAGGGTTTATAAAAACCTTGATTACTACGTTGAAAAAAGAGAAATTACCGATTCACTGGCAGACAAAATAAAAAATGCCCCCATTCCAAAACAGGTTGAAATGATTTTACAGCTTGAAAATAATCGTAAACTGTATTTTAGTACCTATAGAAACATGACCATCCTGCGTTCCGCTGCACCGCCGGGTACTTCCGATCACATAACGGGCTGGGCATTTGATTTAAAGGAAGGAAATAACCCTGCTTCCATAGGCGTAATGAATAAATTCGGTTTTTACCAGATAATACCTGATGACTGGAATCATTTTGTCTATCTAGGCAAAACTCTAGATGACGAACTGAAAAAACTGGGGCTTAAAAAATTCAAATCCAAACAATTTACCTATTGGTCAACACAATATTTCAATCCAAAAATCTAATAATTTTGAGTTAAGACGAGGCGTGCCAAAGTGAGGTATATCGTGAGCGGGGTTTATCTATATTTTGCGTTAAAATAAAATTTGGGGATTTTTGGTTTGAGACAAGGCATTGCCGAGCGAGCGTATACCCTGAGGGGGCTTGTCCCCCATGTATCCGAACGAGGCAATAACGCAGTATCAAGCCAAAAGAACAAATTTTTTCGGGGCGGCGGGATTTGAACCCACGACCTCACGGTCCCGAACCGTGCGCGCTACCAGCTGCGCTACGCCCCGTAGTAAAAACTGAACTTCAAATAGAAATTAAAATCCCCCTGAAGTACAAATTAAAATTTGTATTTCTTCCCCCTTTGTCAAAGGGGGTAATGGGGAAAAACAATAACCTTGTTAAATTCTAACAAAAACATAAAAATAAATCTTTATCCCTCATTAGAAAAAAACAGATGCCTATGCCAAAGTTTATTATAGTTTTTCAATTACTCCGCCGCCGAAAACCGCAGTTCCTTTATAGAAAACTACGCTTTGCCCGGGAGTAATTGCCATTTGAGGTTTCTTAAAGACTACTTTCACTTTGCCTTTGTTAAAAGGCGAAACTACGCATTCCTGTTCTTTGTGCTGAAGGCGTATTTTAGCTTTAACTTTTACGGGTTTTTCAAGTTTTTTTACCGCAATCCAGTTTAAGTCGCCTGCGGTAAGCTCTTTTGAAAATAAATCTTTTTTACTTCCTACTATAATTTTATTTTCCTTAGGCAGGATATTTGTAACGTATATCGGCTCTTTTGTCCCGCCAATACCAAGCCCCTTTCTCTGCCCTATCGTATAATGGATAATCCCCTTATGTGCAGCTAAAATTTTACCTTTGCTATCGCAAATATATCCTGATTTAATTTTTTTACCCACAAAAAGCCCCTCATGGTATTTTCTGTCAATAAAATCCTGACTTTCAGACTGTTTAGCTAACTGCTTAAGCCCTATTTTACAAGCAAGATTTTTTACTTCTTTTTTAGTCAAATTTCCCAACGGAAACATTAATTGTTTGAGCCTGTTTTGTTTAAGCCGCCATAAAAAATAAGATTGATCCTTTAAAGCGTCTTTGCCCTTTTTGAGCAAAAACCGTCCTGTTTTTTTATCAAATGCAATGCGAACGTAGTGACCGGTTGCAAAGTAATCAAATTTTAACCCGCCTTTTTTTGCTTTATCTATTAAAAATCCGAATTTTATTTTACTATTACATACGGTACAGGGATTTGGAGTTTTACCGCATAAATACTCGCTGCAAAAATAATCCAACACATTTTTTTTATATTCTTTTTTCAGGTCAACCGTAACATGTTTAATGCCGAGTTTTTTTGCAAGCTTATTCGCCCTAGATATTGCATACTTTTCGTCGGGGCTGTAACACCCGCCCTTTTTACCGGAAGAAACATTAAATTCCCCGCCCCATATAGACATCGTAACTCCGCTAACATCAAATCCCTGCTTTTTAAGTAAATATACCGCCAAAGTAGAATCAACACCCCCGCTCATTGCTACCAAAACTTTATTTTTTTCCATATTGGCATTTTACCATTTTTGATATTTCCCAATTTCTCCAAAAAAAAGTCCGCTTATAAAAGCGGACTTTTTAATGTAAAACTATAAGTCAATTTACCAACGGTTTCCACCGCCGCTGCGACCGCCGCCACTTCTACCTTTGCCGCCGCCTCCTCCTCCGCCGCCGCCAAAACCGCCGCCACTGCGACCTCTGCCGCCGCCACCACCGCCGCCACCGCCGCCAAAACCGCCGGTGCGTTTTTCCATCGGGCGGGCTTCATTAACTTTAATGGTACGCCCTCCCACTTCAGTAGCATTCAATTTGTCCATTGCCGTCTGAGCTTGAGCATCATCGTCAATAGTAACGAAACCAAACCCTTTTGAACGACCGGTAAACTTATCTTTAATAAGGCTTACCTCTGAAGGATTATATTCTTTGAACAAATCCTTAAGTTCATCTTCGCTCGTTTCAAAGGGAAGGCCCCCTACATACAGTTTCTTACTCATCTATTTCTCCTTTCTTTCGTACCCGCTTTACAACGGTTACATAACGAATGCTGAGTTAAAATAAGACGCCCCTAATGTTAATCAAGCCCAACAAATACAAGCAATCCCCCTAAGCATTCATCTCTTTTAT
>DATKZD010000227.1:0-6541 GCA_035528195.1 Elusimicrobiales bacterium | reverse complement strand
CTTAGGAGCGTGAAAAGGCGGTGGTTGCTTGGAGTGCCTACGCTGGCTCAAGCAATTATTGTCATTAAGGCGGTAGTTGCTTTGAGTACTGTTCGTGACTCAGGCAATTGCCGCCTGTTTTTTTTGGCGTCAAATTGCCCGATATAACAACTTAATGGAGAGAGAGATGACGCCCAAAAAGCTCAACAACATACCGGTTACAAATAAAAAAAAGCCACTTAAAATAAAAAAAACAAACATTTCGGTTTCAATTTTTAAACGTATAGTACGCACTATATGCAGGAGTTATGTTAGTGGTTGTATTGAGACATCTAAAAAGCCGGGTATTGAGTATTTTTATATGTTCTTTGATTAATTGGGGATTCAATAGTGACAGTCACTTTTTTGAAAAAAGGAAAAAAGTGACTGTCACTATTGCACTATTGAAAACAAGGAGGGGGAAATGACATCAACAAACTATATAATCATAAGAAGACACATGGCAGGCATAATAAAAAGAAGAAGGATAAAACTTAAACTTACAATGGAGCAATTATCTAAAAAAGCGGGTATACCTGTTTCCCAGCTTGAAGATATAGAAAATGCCAAAAGTAAACTTACTTTTTTGAAATTTTGCGATTTAGCTAAAGCGTTAGGTATATATCCGTATGCATTATCTGTGTGCTGATGCGAAATAGATCCCCCCTTGCATCCCCCCTTGGAAAAGGGGGGCATTATTTATATTCTTTTGCTTATACAAATCCCCCCTCCCCCCCTTTAACAAGGGGGAGTAAGATAGTGCCTTTCACAAGGAGGAGATTAATAAGTAGTTTTTTTCCCCCTTTCTCAAACGCTCTATTTTTATATAATGGAAACTATCGGGAGATGTCTGCTCGATATCTATAAGGGGTTTTATTTATGCCAACGGATGAAAAGTTAAAAAAGCCTTACCAACGCCGCACTATACTGATAAAAAAGAACCTGCAATTTCGCTATATCGCAATTATACTTACAAGCGTTATCGTAGGCTTTATGATAGTGGGTTTTGAGATTGTATGGAATATACACAGACTGTTTATCAACCGTCCCGCTCTGCTTGCGCCTTTAATGGGAGAAATACAAATGATGCTCCCCGTATTCGGCGTGAAACTTGCAGCTTATTTAGCGATTATTTTAATTGTATCTGTAATCATTTCACATAAAATGGTAGGTCCGCTTTATAAGTTTGAAAAAAGCACCAAGTTAATTGCGCAAGGCGACTTAACTCATAGGGTTTACCTTAGAAAAGGCGATCATCTTACCGATTTGCAGAAAGAGTTTAATAATATGGTTTCCAGCATACAGCAAAAGGTGAGTTTTGAACACGATAAGGCCGTTGAAGTTTCAAAAAAACTCAAAGAATTTGCCAGTCGCTCCTCCGATGAAAATTTAAAAAAACAATTAAACGAGCAGGCGGAAAATCTTTTGTCCGCTTTGAAAGAGTTTAAAATTTAAAATGAAACTGAAACTTACACTTATATCGGTAATTCTTTTAAGTTCGCTGTGTTTCGGGCAAAGCAAAGGCGATGCAGTAGAAGTTATGGATTTAAACCGCGCTATGGATTTGGCATTAAAAAATAATAGCGACCTTCTTTCCGTTCGTCAGGATTTGATAATTGCAGAATCAAGAGTCAAAGAAGCGGTTTTTAGATTTTTTCCGCAAATTAGTTTTTCTAGCACCATTACCAAGTCCGAACTTGAACATCCCGTCGTCTTTAGCGAAGAATTTTCAAATCACTATCTTTCTCCCACCATTTTTGAAAATTTTTACACTTTTCGTACTCATGCCGTACAAACGCTGTATAGCGGAGGCCGTAATAAAAATACCCTTCGCCTTGCCAGAGCAAGTTTGAAACAAACTAAAACCGAATACGAAAAAATAAAACGCGAAATTGAACTTAAGTTAAAAAAAGCGTTCTATGAACTTTTGTGCTGTGAAAAACTTTATCAAGTAATCAGTCAGTGGAATAGTGAAATAGATAATCTTTCAAAAAGGATTAGACTTAATGCGTGGGACAGGATAGAGCTTAAAAAATTGAAAAGCGAATTAATTTTTGATTTGGATTTTGCCGAAAAGGAAATAAAACAAAAAAAACTGCAATTGATAAAAGCGCTAAATAAAGAGACTAACACTGAAATAAATATAACGGGCAAATTTCAACCGAGCGATACAGAACTAAAACTTGAACAGGCAATTTTTTGGGCTATGGAACGCAGACCCGAACTTAAAAGTCAGGTATATAGCGCACAAATGGATGAAATTTCTCTTCACCTTGCTATGTCTAGAAGAGCTCCTACAATTTCATTAAGCGGGACTTACGATTATACGGGACATAAATTTCCGCTTAACGAAAGCAGTTGGTACACTACATTGGCAGTTCACTTTCCTTTAAGTTTTGATTTATGGACGCAGGTTCAACAACGACGCGCCGAAGTGCGCAAGGGCGATTTGAAAAGGGCAAACATTCAAGATGAAATAAAAATTCAGGTTAGATGCGCCTATAACGATTTGGTATTTTGGCAAAATGCGGTTAAGTATAATTTTGAGACTTACAACGAATTAAACAACGATTTTAAAAATGCCGTCCGAAACAGTTCCATAAATATCAGCGCTATAAGGTCTGCTTTATCCGTCTATAAAACACAGATTAAGTATTTAATGTCAGTTAAAAATCAACTCATAGGAAACGCTCAAATTGAATGGGTACTAGGATGCGAAATTCCCTGTCGGTAAACTTTATGCTTGTTTTTCAAAGTAAATTTTGGAAAAGGAGCATAATTTTTGTTTTTATTTTTTTAGTCTTCAACCCTGTTTTTGCCTATAATCCCGACGATGTTGCTCGGGATTTTTTATGGAATAAAGTGATAAATCTTGCCAAAGAAAACCGTCCGAAAGCGGCGCTGGCTTTATCCGCCGGCGGAACAAGGGGCTTTGCTCACGTGGGAGTATTAAGAGTACTTACGGATGCGGGAATGCCTATAGATTGTGTTGCGGGGGCATCTGCGGGAGCATTTGTTGGTGCTTTTTACAGTGCGGGATATCCTTTGCAAAAACTTTGGGATATAGTTTCAGACGTTGATGTTAAGATGAATCTGCGCGGATTCGTCAATTTAACAATGATACAAATAGCTTTTATGGACAAACTTGCATCTTCGGGCAAAATTGAAAAAATGGTAAACAAAGCGATAGGCGACATATCTTTTAAAGACCTAAAAATCCCTTTTTCTTGTTCTGCAATGGATATTAAAACCGGTGAAAAAATTATTTTTAATTCCGGAAAAGTTTCCAAGGCAGTTCGGGCAAGTATGAATCTTCCCGGTATTTTTAAGCCCGTAGAGTACCGCCACAGATATTTGGTAGATGGCGGCGTTATAGATTATCTTCCGGTTGATTCTGCAAAAAAATTGTGTAAGGGAGGGTGGATTTTAGCAAGCGTTACGAAGGGAGATTTTTCGCTTCAGTCGCTTAAAAATGTTTTGTCCTACTACCTGCAGGTTATAGAAATAAGGGGTTCTCTTTTAATTGCAAATGAAGCCAAAAAGGCCAATTTTGTCATTGAGCCTAACGTCGGGGAAATAGGAAGCACCGATTTGGCTAACAGTCTTGCAGCAGGTAAGATAGGACTTAGGCAGGCTTACAGAGATTTAAATTTAGTCAAGGAATCTTATATTTTATTTTCACTAAAAAATGTACTGGAAAAATATTTTAAAAATTAAAATCGCTTTGGCGTTATGTTTATCTATTACCGCTTCTCTCTACGCCGGTAAGAGTTCTGATTTGCAAAATGAATTTAACGTTGCAAAAAAATTATATGAAGAAGGCAATTATTCCCAAAGCATAGACCGTTTGGAAAATTTGCTGGATGAAACCCCCAAAAGTAAATTGAAAAGAAAAGCTTACCGCTATCTTGCCGAGTCATACCAGCATCTTGGAAAATTTGAAAAAGCGTTAAGCATCTACCAACTTGCCGTAGAAATCTATCCCAAAGATGTTGGTTTTTTAACCTCCTTGGGGAAACTCTATTACGATTTCAACCTTTTGGATCGCACCAAAGAGATGATGGAAAATGCCCTGCAAATTTCACCCTCCGCTTTTGAGGCTAATGAGTATATGGCTTATGCCTATGAGCATTTGGGTTTTTTATCCGAAGCTTCTTCTTATTACGAAAAAGCGCTAAAGTATTCTCCCGAAAAAACGCCGAACTTATGGCATAACTTTTCTCTTTGCCTTTACAAACAGAGAAAGTTTCAAAAATCTATGGAAGCTATAAAAATTTCTTTGGATTTTGAACCCGAAAATCCTGAATTTTTATTTACTTTGGCACGCATTGAGTACGCTTTAGGCGAATCTACTTCTGCATTGAGTAATATAAAAAAAGCTTCTGTTTTAATGCCTGAAAGGAAAGATATTCTACTTACATTTGCGCTTTGGCTTATTGATGAGGGTAATACTTCGGAGTCTTTAAAAATGGCTTCATTAGTTTTAAAAAAAGAACCTTCGGAACCTTTAGCATTGTGGGTATCTGCTTTGGCGTATATAAGAAAGGGTAAAATCCCGTTAGCGCTGGATTATTTAAATTCGGCGGTTAAAACTAAATCCCCTTTTATCAGCGAAACTTCAAACAGGATGATTAAGGAGTTAAAAAATTAATCCGTTTTATTGACAAAATAGAGGCGTATTTATACAGTAATATATCGGTTATGCGGGGAATTTAAAGTATTTTATGGAATGTATCAAGGCGGAAAATCTGGATAAATGCAATTGTACGTACCAATCATGTTCCCGTAGGGGAATTTGTTGCCGATGCGTAGCGTATCACCGTGAAAAACGACAACTTCCCGCATGCTATTTTGATAAGGAATCAGAAAAAACATACGACCGTTCTATTGAATTTTTTATAAAAAAGCAAAAACAGTAACTGGAGAATACTATGTCTAATCAAATTATAGTTTCCGAGAAAGCTCCAAAAGCGGTGGGTCCTTATTCACAAGCAGTACTTTCGGGAGATACTCTTTTTACCTCGGGCATTATTGCGTTGGATTGCGTTACAAATCAGGTTTGCGGCGGTGATATAAGATCTCAAACCGAAAAAATTTTGGAAAATCTCTCCGAGATATTAAAATCTGCGGGTTTTACCAAAAGCGATGTTGTTAAAACGACTGTATTTATGACTAATTTAGCGGATTTTGCGGATATGAACGATGTCTACAGCGACTTTTTCAAAAAAAATCCCCCGGCGCGAACTACTGTGCAGGTATCTGCTTTGCCTAAAGGTGTTTTGGTTGAAATAGATGCCATAGCAAAAAAATAATCGTCTCCCAAATGCATTAATGATAGGTAATTTTTGTAACAGTCTATTAAAACGTAAATCTGCGGGAATATTTATCCCGCTTTTTTCTATGCGCAGTTTGTCGGACTGGGGCATAGGGGATTTTAAATCTTTTTGCAGTTGGATAAAATGGGCTGAGCAAAATAAAATTTCAATAATACAGATATTACCGATTAATGAAATAGCGCCCGAAAGTACAAGTCCTTACAGTTCTTTGAGCGCCTTTGCCATAGACCCGATATATCTTACTGTTAGTGAAATCAAAGATGTTAAGGAAAGTCCCAAGATACTAGAACTTATTAAATCGGAGAAAATCTCAAGGCTTATA
Source organism: Elusimicrobiales bacterium (assembly GCA_035528195.1). Taxonomy (GTDB): domain Bacteria; phylum Elusimicrobiota; class Elusimicrobia; order Elusimicrobiales; family Elusimicrobiaceae; genus DATKZD01. Next base: position 865 of record DATKZD010000227.1, on the reverse strand, counting down.
TCCGTGTTAAATCAGAGCGAAACGGTGGAATATGCAAACGTAAGAAAACTTAAATATAAAATTTTCACCCTAGCTTTTGAACGTTTTTTTAAAAACCACTGGATTAATAATACCGAAAGGGCACTGGAATTTAAAGAATTCATAAAGGATAACGATTATTGGGTTGAAAGTTACTCGGTGTTTAGAATGCTCAAAGATATCCACAGGTGGCATTCATGGACGTATTGGCAGGTTAAACTTAAAAGTTGTGATGAAAATTTCATCAAACAATACGCCTCCCACCATTCCTACAAAGTCCTTTTTTATAAGTATCTGCAATGGCTTTGCGACGTTGAACTTAAAACTGTTTCCGCTTGCGCCAAAAAGTGCAACGTAAGTCTTTTTGGTGATGTACCCTTTATGATAAATCAGGAAAGTGCTGATGTATGGGCAAATCAGGATATCTTTGATATTTCCCTGGAAATAGGTTCGCCTCCCGACGATTTTAACTCTGTCGGACAAAAATGGGGATTGCCGAGTTATAACTGGTGGAATCTGGAAGCAAGCAGTTTTAAATGGTGGAGAGAAAGGGTAAGATTTTTTTGTAAATTCTACGACTTTTTTAGAATGGATCACATCGTAGGTTTTTTTAGAACGTGGATTATTTCAAAACGTCACAAAAAACCTGACTTTGATTTACCTAACGAAGATGAACAAAAAGCACGGGGTGAAAGGTTTTTGTCTATGATATGCGAGGAGGCGAAAAACTCGTGTCCCGTTGCGGAGGATTTGGGTGTTATACCTGATTTTGTAAAAGAAACCCTTTTGCGATTTAATATACCGGGCTATAAAGTTTTTCGTTGGCAGTTGGAGGGAGATGATTTTA
>DATKZD010000226.1:0-2424 GCA_035528195.1 Elusimicrobiales bacterium | reverse complement strand
TCACTTTTACGTTTACAGAACGGCTTTTTAAAATACCCAATTCGTATATTTTTTTACGTAAAAATACTCCCGCCCCATATACAATAGAAAAAGGTGCAAGACATATTTGTCCGAGAAAGTTTTTTTGCAGGGTCTTTTGTAATTTAGATAGATTCATATCAATATATTATCCAAAACTAGTGTTTTGTTTAGCAAGAATGCTTATTATTTTAAATGCTTTCTCATAGACAAGTTCAGGAGCAAGTTCTCTCATACACTCAATGTCTTTTGAACAGGTGTTTTTGGCGCAGGGAGAGCAGTTTAAGTTTTCGTTTTTTATGTATTGATGTTGCACAAATCCTTTCGGTGTCCATGCTACGGGGCTTGAAGCGCCGTGTATTGTTAAAGTAGAGGTATTTACTGCCGTTGCGATGTGTTTTGTTCCATTGCAGTTGGTTATAAGTATTTCGCAATGTTTCAAGACGGCAGCCAAGTTTTTAAGCGATTTTATTTCGGGCGACAAAAAAACTCTGTTATCTCCAATTGCGTCTACTATGTGTTTGGCAGTTTCTTTTTCGCCTGGTCCCCAGAAAACCATTATTTTGCAATTTAAACGTTCAAGCATTATTTTTGCAAGTTCAATCCAGTTTTTTTCGGGATATCTGCGCGTTATTTTTCTTGAAGTGGGGGAAAACCCAACCAAAAATTCGTCATCTTTTAAAGGTACATTTACGCCGACTTTTAACAGTATATTTTTGGCGTTGGTACGATGTTCGTCTCCAAGGTATACTTTGGGCAGAATTGTTTCGTCATCGCATGTTACGCCCAAAGCTGATAGCATTTTAATTTTTTCCGCTGCGGCATAATCGGGCTTTTCTATTTTAGTAAGGATTTTATTATATCCTATACGCCAAAAAACATTTGCAGGGCCTGCTTTTATTTTTGCGCCCGATAATGCCGCAATAGTTTCCGAGCGCGGATTACCCAAAAAATCTATAACCCAGTCGTAGCGGAGTTTACGTATTTTTAAAATCCATTTTAGGGATTTATTTTTTTCGTATGTATGAATACGGTTTATGTTGGGGTTATTTTCTAAAATTTCGTTTGCGGGAGGTTCCACCAAAAAATCAATTTTAGCTTCGGGGTAATTTTTTTTAATTACTTCAAGTACAGGTGTGGTAAGTACCACGTCTCCTATGCGCCTTAGTTGAATAATTAAAATTTTATCGGGTTTAACTATCATATTTTCTATATTGCTTTTGAGTTAAAACCTTGCTTTCCCTCTTGTGACATTTAAGTGAAAATCCAAAAGATTATCATCTCCGCGAATGAGGAGCCGTTTAAAAGGATAATCCCTGTTTTGTGCAAGAAGCGTTATACCTTGTTTTATTCCAAAATCAAATTGAAAACCTGCATCCAGCACAAGCTGTCTTATTTCTTTGTCGTAAGCTCCCGCGCCGTAAGGGTAGGCAAAAGCACAGACAGGGTGGTTTAATTTTTGTTCCAACCTGTGTTTACATTCTTCTATCTCCCATTTGGCGGTTTCGGTATCTACTTCGGTTAAATTTTTGTGATTTAAAGTATGCGCTCCAAATTCTATAAGTCCTTCGTCTGTCATTTGCTTTATTTCGTCCCACGTAAGCATTGGCAGCCAATGTTCCTCGTCGGGATTATGCCAGCGGTTGTGTTTCCCTATACTTTCGTATGCTAAAAAGATATTTGCTTTTGCATTTTTTTCTTTCAGTATGGGATATGCCACTTTATAATTGTCTTTATAACCGTCATCAAAAGTAATCAGTACGGGTTTTTTGGGAAGTTTTTCGGGGTTATTTAAATCCGAAAAATTTATGGGGGTAAATTTGTGTTTTATCAGGTAATTAATTTGCCGTTCAAATTTTTTCGGGCTTACCCACAACTTTTTAAATTTGGAGTTTTTTGGAGGACGACCTATTTTATGGTACATAAGCACCGGAAGTCCCTTTGCTTTCGTTCGCCACCAATTCCATCTAGCGCTAAAAAGTGCAATTGTAGCGGCTGATGCGATTATTATTAGATTATTTAACATTTTTGTTTTTTTCCATTTGCCATAGCTTGGCGTATTTAACCACTACGTAAAAAGCGGATAATCCCGCCCATATAAGCCCTGCGATGCCGTCTAAAAATCCCAGCCGCAAAGTATATCTTTTGTGAAATTCAAACGGAAATGAAAGTAACTTAAAGTAACTAAATTTTTTGCCCTCCTTATGCATTTGGCGGGCGGCAAGTGTAGTATAGCGGTTAAATTTTTTCAAGTATTCTTCCATATCGGGATACGAATTATGGATTATTTTGTTTTTTAGTTGACTTGTTTTACCTTCCGTTTTAATGCCTTCGTGCACAAGCCCTTTGCCAAAACCCGCAGTGGTTTTTTTGAACAAACGCAGATGTTTTTCTTTACCAAGTCCG
>DATKZD010000225.1:0-3538 GCA_035528195.1 Elusimicrobiales bacterium | reverse complement strand
CATATTAGCGTAAATCCCAGCGCAATTAGAAAAGACCCCACATACAGAGGATGCCTTACAATCCTATATGGACCTGTTACGGCAAGTTCTTTATCTTTTTTTAGATATCCGCTAGCCCAAAGTCTTATTGCTTCGCCTAGCGATATTATCACCAAACCTGCAATAAATAATTTCCACGAAAAAGGTTTTGCTATTAGAAGTAAAACCAATGTCGCCATCTGCGTTATTTTTATTCTATATTTCATTTTTTTTAATCCATTTGGCTGCGCTTAAAATGTTTTTTGCCATAAAGTCAGCCTTTAGTTTTTTATGCAGTTTAAGTTCGTCTCTGCCATGACCGGTTTTAACAAGAACCGTCTTCATATTTAGATTATATCCAAATTTGAGGTCTGTGTTTTTATCGCCAATCATATAGCAGAGTTTGGGGTCTAATTTGTATTTTTTTATTATCTGTTTTCCCAATGCCGTTTTGGGCTTTCTGCATGAGCAGTTTGCCGCAGGCGAATGCGGGCAGTAGTATATCCCCGTTATTTTTATTCCGTAAGGTTTTAAACCGTCGGATAGTTTTTTGTTTATTTGACGGGCTCTTTGTTCGGTTATAAAACCCCTGCCTATTGCAGATTGATTAGACACTATAAAAAGTTTAAATCCTAAATCAGTAAGCAGTTTTAATGCTAATGGAGTATCTTTTAGTATTTTTAGTTTTTTGGGATCTGTCAGATAATATCCGGGGCGGTCGTATATAAGCGTACCGTCTCTATCTAAAAGCACTGCTTTATTTTTATTCATCTGAAGTTCCTTTTTTAGGGGCGTCGTGTTCCCGTTTCCACCTGTTATGCGCCCAAAGCCACAGATGGGGAGCCTGTTTTATCCAGTCTTCAAGTTTTCGGTTCAGAACGTTTACCATATTTTTAACATTTTCCTCGCTATAAGTTTTATCGGGAAAAATGGGTTTTTCAAAAACTGCTTTTATAACGCCGTCGGGATTTCGCGTAACTTTAAGCGGGAAAACAGGCGTTTGCATTTTTAAGGCAAGCAATGCTGTTAGCGGAGTCGTTGCGCACATTCTTCCTAGAAAGGGGGAAAATATCGCATTTGCAGGCATATTCTGATCCATTGCAATTCCAACCATGTAACCTTTCTTGAGTTTTTTTACACACGAAAAAAACGGATTTCTGTGGCTTATGATTTCCATGCCAAAACGCTGACGTAGACTCGTAATCCATTTATCAATATACGGGTTTCTTATGTGGCGCGCTATCGCAGCAGTTTTAAAGTTAGGTAAAGGAGGAGTTTGGAATATTATTTCCCAGTTTGTAAAATGCCCTAAGTGAACCAAAACCCCTTTACCTGATTGCAAATGCTTGGTTATTTCTTTAGTATTTTCAAATTTGCACTTTTTAAGCATTCCTTCTTTTGATGTGCAGGTTGCCTTTGCAAATTCAACAGTAACCATTGCCATATTTTCCCAGGATTTCAATGCAATGGTTTGAGATTCTTTTTGGGATTTTTCGGGGAAAGCTTTTTGTATGTTATCAACGGTTAGACGGAAGCGTTTTGTAATTATTTTAGCAGCCATTCTACCTAAAGAAGCGCCAAGCTCTATCGCCATATTATAAGGAATAAGCACTAAAATAAGTCTTATTATGTGCAGGAGTATATATTCTATCAGAAAGCGTATTTTCTTAAAAAAAGTTATTTTTTTCATTTTTGCACTTTTAGTTAGCGTCAAGAGGGAGCTATGATTACATTGTACTATTTCAAAAAGCTATTTCAAATAAAGTACAATTATCTGATAAACACTTTGGGAGATAAAAGATGAAAAAAATTATAACGGGTTTGTTTTTAATATCGCTTTGCGCCTGCGCCACTACCGATACGGTTGACGATAAAAATGATGAGTTGAAAACTTGCGAGGAAATATCGGCAGAAATGCGCAGTCTTGAGAATAAATTGGGAGTATCCGTCGGCTCGGGTGTTGTGACGGATTTGGGTGGGATTGCCGCCGATGCCGCCTCCGAGCATGCAATTGACCAAGCGTGGGAAAAAGGCGAATACGGCAGAGCTGATGATCTTTCCACTACCAAAGATTTGGCAAGTAACATTGTTTCTGTTTTTGCGTCTTCCAAAGAGAAAAAGAGAAAAGCTACGGAAATAAGGTATGCGCAAATTCAAGAGTTGCATTATCAAAAATGCGGTGTGGGTAAGCATGTAATAGATATGCAGAAAAAGTCTTTAGAAATGAGCGAAGAAAGTTTAAGAAATATGCAGGAAATGATGAAAAATATGCCCCAACCCTAAACCGATTGATTTAAAAACCAAAACCAAAAACAAAAAACCAAAACCAAAACCGCACCCTACTATGTCGTTGCGAGCAAATCATTTAGAAGCATTTCTACTGCGCTCAATGTAAACCCTAGCGAAGGATGGGTAGCGAAGCAATCTTTCAAGTTATCCTGATAGACTGCCGCAGTCGCTTCACTTCTTTGTCAACAGGGTGTATAATTAGTAAAATTTTTAGGATATGGATTTACTGTTACAGTTACCGATTCTGCTTTTTTCGGTTATAATACACGAGTTTGCACACGGTTACACAGCTCATAAAATGGGCGACGATACCGCTTATCTTTCCGGTCGGCTTACTTTTAATCCTTTAGCGCATATAGACCCAATAGGAACAGTGGTATTTCCTCTAATTTGTTATTTTAGCGGAATGCCGCTTTTTGGCTGGGCAAAACCCGTACCCGTAAATCCGTACAGGTTAAATAACCCGAGCAAAGATATGATAAAAGTTGCCGCATCAGGTGCACTGTCTAACGTAGGACTTGCAATTGTGTGTGCCATACTTTTTAAAATAGCTCTCCTTTCTTCCTTTATATTAGGAACTTCTATTACCTCTTTACTGCTTAAAGCTCTTCGGTTTGGAGTTATAATTAATTTTGCACTGGCATTTTTTAACCTTATACCCATAGCGCCGTTAGACGGAAGCAAAGTAATGTCTGGACTTTTGCCTCTTGAGTACGCACAAAAGTACGAAAGGCATACGCCTTACGGAATGTGGATTTTAGTGGGGCTTTTTATAACAGGATTTATAAGATATCTAATTATACCGCCTGTGATATTTGCGCTCAATGTTTTGGCATTTTTCGGGCTCAGGGTTTTTTAAAGGTTTCAAAGTCAAGCGAGGATTTTATGGATAATAAAAAGAAAATAGTATCCGGTATGAGACCTACGGGAAAATTGCATTTGGGAAATTACTGGGGAGCTTTAAAAAACTGGATTGACCTGCAAAATAAATACGAGTGTATGTTTTTTGTAGCAGATTGGCATTCTTTAACTACGGGTTACGAAGATACTTCAAAAATTCGGCAAAATACAATTGATATGGTAACTGACTGGTTAGCCTGCGGGTTAGATCCCGAAAAATGCGTAATTTTCAGACAGTCCGACGTTATGGAACATGCGGAGTTAACCTTACTTCTGGGTATGATAACGCCGCTTGGGTGGCTTTTAAAATGCCCAACCTATCGCGAGCAAT
>DATKZD010000224.1:0-9755 GCA_035528195.1 Elusimicrobiales bacterium | reverse complement strand
TCTTAAAATGTATTAAATAAATTGCTATACATAAAGGGTAGTACCTGCTCGTAAGGAACATAAATATGCAAAAAATAGATGCCGCAACTTCAATAATAAAAAAATTCATAGGTGCTGAGCCGACAAAAGTTGCTCAAATTGTTGAAAGTTTATCTCCCGAAGAAAGTTCGCAGGTCATTAAATCTTTAGGTAATCAGGTTGCCATTGAGTTAATAGAAAATCTAAATCCGACTTATGCCGCCGCCGTTTTGCAAATATTTTCTACTAAGCAAAGCGCCGATATTCTTGCATCGCTAGAACCCCACTATTCAGCAAAAATAATAAGTGACCTTTCAGGCGATAATAAGACAAAAATCCTTCAACTTTTGGATAAAGACTATTTGATAAAGGTAGGGCGCATAATGGATTATCCTACCGATAGCGCAGGTAGGCTGATGAGGGGCAATTTTATCGTTTTTAAAAAAGATGCTTTGGTAAAAGAAGTTATAGAAAAATTAAGGCATTTTGCAAAACGCCGTATTTCCACCACTTACTGTTACGTGTTAGATGAAAATAACAAGTTTGTCGGTGTCGTTGGTATGCGCGATTTAATTCTATCTCAAAATTCCACGCCGATAGAAAAAATAATGACAACTAACGCAGACAAAGTGTCCCCTTTCACTGACCGTGAATTTTTAATACGCATTTTTAGCGACAAGCATTACGTAGTCATTCCCGTGGTAGACGAAAGCGGTTTCATACTAGGGGTCGTAAATACCAAGGATTTAATTGAATCAACCAAGGAAGAAGCCAGCGAAGACATACAGATACTCTTCGGTGTTAGCCCTGATGAAAGAGTTAATTCTTCTATAGGTTTTAAGATAAAAAGGAGAATACCATGGCTTTCGTTTAACCTGCTTACCGCTTTTATGGCGGCTACTGTAGTAGCTTTTTACGAAGATATGATAGCCAAAATGGCTGCTTTGGCGATTTTTCTGCCCGTTATCGCAGGACAGGGAGGTAATGCCGGAACGCAAACGCTTGCCGTGGTACTTCGCGGTATGATAATGCGTGAAACTGCTTTTAAAAATTCATTTAAACTTTTGCTAAACGAGTTGTTAGTAAGTCTTGTAAATGGCATTGTGATAGCTCTTATTACTGCTTTGGTTGCGTGGTATTGGAAGGGAAATATATATTTAGGCGTCGTATGTGGAATAGCAATGGTATGCACTATGTTGACGGCGGGAGTTGCGGGAGCTTTTATCCCCATAGCTATGAAACGCATAGGCGTTGATCCTGCTCATTCATCGGGTATATTTATAACTACCGTTACCGACGTAATAGGATTTTTTTCTTTCTTAGGTTTCGCTTATTTGTTTCAAAACAAACTTATGATGTAGTTGGAATTTACAGGGAGTTATTATGAAAAAATTTAACGTTTTGCTTGTTTCCGTTTTTTTATTTAACTGCGCAATATGTTTTGGAGGAAGTAAAAAACCTCAAAATTATTTGTCAGCCAATAAAGCGCAAGCTACTTTGGAAAATTCTTCTTACGATACTAAATCCGCCTATACTGACGGTGTTAGCCAAAATACGGAGTTTGCCGTCAAAATGTATAGTTACTGGGCGGAAAAAAATGCAGGGAAAAATATCTTCTTTTCTCCCTATAGCGTTTCTTCGGCTTTGGCAATGGTATACATTGGAGCATCGGACGAAACTAAACTTCAAATGAAAAATGCTCTCCATTTTTCTTCCGATAGCGGGAAAACGGCGCAGGCGTTAGAACTTATTTCAAATTCCATAACAGATAAATCCCGGTTTCTAAACACCTCAATTTCCATTGCCAACGGACTTTGGGCGCAGCAGGATTATCCTTTTTTATCCGAGTACACAGACACTATAGAAAATGTTTTTTCGGCAAAAATAGAATCCGTGGATTTTGTGCGAAATTATGAAATAATCAGGCAGGATATCAACGAATGGGTAGAAGATAAAACAAACGATAAAATCCAAGACCTTATCGCCAAAGGATTATTACAACCCTCTTCAACGCTGGTACTCGTTAATGCGATTTATTTCAAGTCTTCGTGGATGACGCAGTTTGAAAAACATCTTACCGAAAAAAATGCCCCGTTTTATGGTTTAGATAACAAAAAATTTAAGGTTAATATGATGAACAATACCGATACTTACGCTTTTGCCCCCCATGAAGGCATGAAAATTTTAAAAATGCCTTATGAGCGAAACAAATTTGCAATGTATGTAATTTTACCTAACAAAACGGTTGATATAAGCAAAATAGAAAAACGTATTACTGCCAAAAATATTGATAAATGGACTTCTTCTTTAAGCAGGGTTAGCGTTAGAGTCAAATTTCCAAAACTTCGTGTTGAGCCAAGCTACGAACTGGAAGAAATGTTTAAAAAAATGGGTATGACAGATGCTTTCAACCGCAAAGCTAATTTTTTGAATATGTCTAAACGACGGGATTTGTTTATTTCAAAAATTATCCACAAAGCTTTTTGCGATATTGACGAAAAAGGCACCGAAGCTGCAGCTGCCACTGCAGTTATAATGATGCGCGCAACTGCTATGCCGCAACCTAAAAAAAGTTTTGAGTTTACAGCCGACCATCCTTTCATATTCTTTATAAGGCATGAAGAGTCAAAAAGCATTCTGTTTTTAGGAAGATTTACGGGGCCCAAAAAGTGAAGTTTGCAAATTTTGGAAATATAAATACTGCAAAAGTTGAAGCTCTCCATAAACGCATTGCGGCATTAAAAATAGATTTGAATTTAATTGAGGAAAGTTTTTCGTCCGGCGGGGGAAAGGGCGGGCAGAAAATAAATAAAACATCTAATAAAGTAGTGCTTAAATATGCTCCTTTAAATATCGTTGTTTCATGCCAAAAGGAACGTTCCAGAGCGGTAAACCGTTTTTTAGCAATTAGAAATTTGGTAGATAAAATAGAATTAAAATTATTTCCTTTGCAAAGCAGACTAATTGACGAAATAAACCGCATAAAAAAAAGAAAATCAAAACGTAGAACTAAAGCAAGACGCAAGTATGGCTGATTTGCTAAAATTTAGGAGTTAGTAAATTTATCTTACACACAAATTACCGAGAGGATTTTATGGTTAGCGAAATTTTAGTCAAAAAATTAAACGAAGATGCCAAACTACCAAACAGAGCGCACGAAAATGATTCGGGGGCGGATTTATTTACTTTATGCGATATTACTATTATGCCGCATATGTCTACAAAAATTCCTACGGGAATTTGCATTGCTTTGCCCGAGAAAACATCGGGACTTGTGTGGGGTAAAAGTTCGTTGGAATCTAAAGGATTAAAAGTAGTTGCAGGACTCATAGATGCAGGTTATCGCGGTGAAGTTTTAGTTTGTATGTTTAATCTTACAAATGAGCCGATAAAGCTTACCAAAGGGCAAAAAATAGCGCAACTTTTGGTAATGCCGACTTATTATCCTAAGTTTAAAACGTCCGATACTCTTCCCGATTCCAACAGGGGCGAAGGCGGTTTTGGCAGTACAGGTTCGCATTAAAGAGTTCTTTTATCTTTTTTCCTTATACAAATCCCCCCTCCCCCTCTTTGACAAGGGGGAGACTATGTGTTTTTTTGTCTTTCTCAAGGCGGGGTATTAAATAATATTTCTAATTCCCCATTTAAAAATAAAAAAAAGGAACTCCCCCTTGTCAAAGGGGGGGAGGGGGGATTAAAAAAACGAGGAGATGAATAAGGAGAAAAATATACATAAAACTCTCCTCAAGGAATAAACATTAATTATGACTTTTGGACTTATTATTTTTTCGGTACTGGCGGTAGTTGGCGTAAATTTTGTGATTTTCGCTTTTATCGCTTATAAATCTCCCGTATTTTTTAAAATATTATATCTAGTGTCTCTCTACAGGCGAAGAGAAAGTCTATTTTACGGAAGCGTTTTGTTTGCCGTTGCGATAGCCGGTATCTTTTTGTTTTCCAAAGAAAGGGAATTTATCAACCTTCCCATAACTTTACTTAGTCTGCTCGGTCTATTTGGATGTGTTGCTTTTGTGAGTTCTTTTTTTAAAATTTCTGCGTTAAAAACGCCTTATAAATCAATAATCGTGGGTCTTGTAATCGTTGTCCTGCTAAGTTCTGTCAGTTACTTTGGGGATATTGCAGTGTTTATATTGAAGGCATACGGAGTGGGAGTACTGTTGGTTTACTATAAGCTAAGACTGGATATCAAAAAACTTAAATTTGAAGACGGCTTTGATGAAGATAAAATAAAAAAATTAGCTACCGTTAATACTTTTGAAATTTCTTTTGCGCATATTGTAGCCCAGTTGGTTGCGATAGTAGTTATAGTGGTGTTTGGCGTAATGTTTCGTAATATGGCCAATAAGATGACTGATGAGATTATCAATAAAGTAAAAATGGAAGAGAGTAAATCCAAGTCCGACGTTCCTGACATAAAACCAAAAAATGGTACTATTGAGGAACTCAAAAATACTACCATTGGGGAAAGTAATGGGTTTAGTTAATCATAACGAAAAAAATGAGAAATCCGCACTAAAAAAAGTTTTCGGTATTCCTTTTTTGGTATTTATACTCGGACTTGTTGTTTTGGTAATAGTGTTTATAGGCATCTATGCTATTGTTATGCGTAAGGGAAAAAGCGAACAACCGCAGTCACAGCCTCAACCCGTTATAGAACAAATCGCCTTCAACATTTCAGATGAAGAAAATTTTACCGATGTTGTTGACGAAGTGCGGGAGTTTACCGAACAACATAAGATACCTAATTCTAATATGCCCGATAAAAAAACACAACCCTATAATGTTGAAAAACCGGCGAAAACAGAATATATTACCGACGCTTCAAACGATTTTAGCAAAGTAAATTTTTCTAAACAGCAAAGTGAGGATTCTTTATTTAAGCAAGAGAATTCTTTTGCGCAAGGTAACGATACAGGTGATATGCAATCAGATACTTCTGCTGCGGTTCAAAAAATCGTAGAAACCAAAAACGAATCTTCGCCTGAAACAATTTATAAAAGTAAACTGCAGGAAAAACAATTACTCGCAGAAAAAATATTTATGCCCATCTTAGACATAGACGCCAGATATTGGGTACTGCAGATTTTAAACGGTAAAATAACCAGAGAACAACTTGCGCTTCAATCCGAAAGCTGGGTGATTACCAGCGTCTATAGAGGTCTGCTTTTAAATAAGATAGATTTCATCTTGCGCAGCAGTAAGGTTGTTAATCCCTTGAGCGAAAAAGAAAAATCCAGACTCAACTGGGTTCGTCGCCAGTGGAAAAGAGAAGTTGCTAAAATAAAGTAGTAGGTATTTAAGCGTTAGACGGTTTGTTCAAGTTCTATAGGCAGTTTAGTTTTCTTGATGATAATTGAAGTATAGTAGTCTCTTTGATCGCTTTCGGTGATTTTTAATATGTTTACACGGTATTTAATAATTACCTTATTTTTTGTCTCTACGGCCTCTATTATTTCAAAAACTTTATTAGGGTAGCGATCATCGGATATCAGTATTACGACCATTTCCTTTGAAAAATCCGCTTTAGGATAATTTCCGTACCTGGTTTTTTTAAATAAATCATAATTTTTTGCCGTTCTAAACACCTTGTGTTTTACGAGGATATCAATAATGGAACGGTGACTTATATTATCTTCCAAGTTTTCACTTGGCTCTTTTAAAAGTGATGCGGAAGGCGTTTCTTGCGCATTGGCAGGATATTTTTTTTTCAGTTGCCTCATCTCATCTTCTTCCAGTATGACTACAGGACGCCGACTTATCTCTTGTTGTTTTTGCATGTCTTCCATTAGTTCTTTTCGGGTTTTTTTCTTCGGGAGTATTTCTTGTAACCCTTTTATTGGAATTATCTGCGCAGTGGTTTTAGATGTGCCTGTTTTATCGTCTTCAGTTTCACCTGTATTCATAGATTTTTTATCGCTAAACTTTTCATTTGCTGAATTTTTAACGGTATCGTCAAAATCGGATACGTCTTGGTATGCTGAATATTCGTTGTCTGTAGTAAATTTCACTCCGCTTTTAAACATAATTTTAAGCAGAACAACAAATGACAATCCTGCTAAAAATACCATAGGTATTATCAGTAGCGGTACCCTTCCATATGAAATTTTTATCTGCTTTTTCATTGTCTAAATTATAGCATTAAAATTTCCATCAGACCGTCAAAACAACACTGGCGCAGCACAGGAAATACTTACATTCCCGACGTGCACAGTTTAAGAAAAATTTATTTCAGGGATATTATCTAACTATACCGCACAAAAACTGCAGTTTGAAAAAATATCAGCAATAATAATGACAAGGCGCAGGTATTTTAGCTAAAATGCATATATGTCGCAATCAAACATAGCGGGTTGCATTTTAGCAGGCGGTAAAAGTACCCGTATGGGTGGACGTCCCAAAGGGCTCATTGAAATTGACGGACGTCCTATAGTAGAACTGGTATTGCAAGTTTTCAAAAACATTTTTAACGAAATAATTTTAGTTACAAATACCCCCGCTCTTTACAGCAAATACGACAAAGACTGTTTAATCGTTACCGATATAATAAAAGGTATCGGACCTTTGGGTGGTATTTATACGGGGCTTAAATCAACAGCCAAAAAAGCTGTTTTTTTTACGGCTTGCGATATGCCGAATTTGCATAACGATTTGATTTTGCGTCAGCTTAAAACTTTTCAGTCAAGTAATTTTCAGGCTTTTGTTGCTGAAATGGGCGGGTTTACCGAGCCATTACATGCAATTTATAAAACAGAACTGGCTCACACAATTAAAGACTATGTTGCAAAGCATAAAGATTATTCGTTGCGGGGATTTTTAAAAACGGTAAATACGGGTTATTTCAAATTGGAAAATATAAATTTAAATAAAGAGATTTTTAAAAATATAAATACGCCGGGAGATTTATTGTGAAACTTAAAACCAAGGTATGGTTTGAAGAAAAAGGTAAACTGGTTTTTGGATTTGGTAAATCAAATATATTAAAGGCAGTAGTTAAATACGGCTCGCTTAACGAAGCTGCAAAAAAATTGAATATGTCGTATAGAAGTGTTTGGAGTCATGTAAAGGCAATTGAAAAAAGGTTCGGTAAGGAATTGGTTATCAAAACCAAAGGCGGAAAATCGGGTGGGGGAGCGCAGTTAACGCAAACGGCAAAACAGTTAATTACTAAATACGATAAACTTGATGCCGATATAAAAAAATATGCAGACAAGTGTTTTAAGAGGGTGTTTAAATGATAGAAAAATTTAATATTACAAAAGTAACTGAAGGTAAAAAGGAAATAGTGGAAGACTTTATAGTTAAAGAAATTCCTTTGACTATAAACGTAAATAAAAAAGAGCTGGCCACTCTTTTATGTTCTCCGAACGATTTAGAAGTTTTGGCCAAGGGGTTTTTATTTACTTCGGGTTTAATTAAAGGCGGAGGGGATATAAAAAGCATCTATACCGATACGCAAAAATGGACTTGCGATATTGAACTTGCTCAGGATTTAGATACCAACTTAATTTCCAAACGCTTATATACTTCGGGATGCGGTAAGGGAACTATTTTTTATAGTTCAGTTGACTTGATGTATAAAAGAAAATTAATTTCCGATTTAAAGATAAAAGCAAGTCAAATTCCGCCCCTAATGTTAGATTTTTATAAAAAATCGGAAGTTTTTTTGAAAACAGGCGGTGTTCATTCCGCAGCACTCGGATTGGGCGATAATATCGTAATTTTCAAGGAAGACATAGGGCGTCATAATGCCGTAGATAAAGTTATAGGTCAAGCATTGAATGATAATATCAAACTGGAAGATAAATTTTTAATTACAAGCGGACGTATTTCTTCCGAAGTTGTTTTTAAGGCGCGCAAAACTAACATTGCAATTGTAATATCTAGGGGCGCTCCTACAAATCAGGCGGTAAGGCACGGGCGCAGTATGGATATTACGATAATAGGTTTTGCAAGAGGAAACAAACTAAACATCTATAGTGGAGTAGAAAGGATTATCGTATGAAAAAAATACTGGTTTTGGCATCAATTATAGTTTTAGGTTTTACAAACGGTGTCTTGGCAAAAAAGACACTTAAACTCGCTACCACAACAAGCACTTATGAAACGGGAATACTCGATTATATTTTATCTCCGTTTGAAAAAGAGAACGATGTTAAAGTTCATATTATTTCGGTAGGTACGGGTAAGGCGATTAAACTTGCCGAAAACGGCGATGTGGATATTATTTTAGTTCACGCCCGTAAAGCCGAAGATAAATTTGTGCATCAGGGTTACGGCGTTAACAGGCGTGATGTTATGTATAACGATTTTATTATACTTGGGTCGGCTGACGATCCTGCTAAAATAAGCGGTTCAAAAAATGCGGCGCAATCCTTAAAAAAGATTTATGAAACTGGCAGTTTATTTGTGTCGCGCGGCGATAATTCGGGCACTGACAAAAAAGAAAAATACCTGTGGTCTGAGGCAGGTATTAAACCCGAAGGTAATTGGTATATGCAGGCAGGTCAGGGTATGAGTACAACGCTTCGCATAGCTGACGAAAAAGGCGCCTATGTGTTGGTAGATAGGGGAACATATCTGTTTCACCAAAAAACAATAAGATTAAAATTAGCGGTGGAGGGCGATAAAAATTTATCCAATCCTTATGGCGTTATAGCGGTAAATCCGCATAGGCACAGCCATGTTAAGTATCGCCAAGCTATGAGTTTGATAGCATGGCTTACCAGTCCCAAATGCCAGAATATGATTAACAAATATAAAGTACGAGGAAACTATCTCTATCATGCAGTATTTAAGTAACGGTGTTTTACAGGCACTTAAAATTATTTCCGGTTTTGATGCTGAGTTTTTACAAATTGTTTTTACCTCAGTTCGTATTTCTTTTACCTCTACACTGCTTGCAGTTTTAATTGCGTTGCCCGTGGGAACATTTTTGGCTATTGCAAAATTTAAAGGCAGGGAAACTCTCATCACGGTTACAAATACCTTTATGGCTTTTCCAACAGTGGTGGTGGGGCTTTTGGTTTACGCTTTTTTATCAAGAATGGGACCTTTGGGCAGTTTGGGACTTCTTTATTCTTTCACTGCAATGGTAATAGGGCAGTTCATTTTATGTTTTCCGATAATTTGCGGTCTCACCGTAAGCGCGGTTAGTTCCGTAGATAAAAAAGCGTATTTAACGGCTCTTTCTTTGGGTGCGGGGAAACTGCAAAGTTTTAGGTTAGTTATTTACGAAGCAAGATATGCCGTAATTGCGGCAATTATTGCGGGTTTTTCCAGAGTATTTTCAGAAGTGGGCGTAGCAATGATGCTTGGCGGTAATATCAAAGGGTATACTAGAACTATTACTACTGCCATTGCGCTGGAAACCAATAAAGGCGAATTTGCGCTGGGGATTGCTTTGGGAATTGTTTTACTTACTGTTTCTTTTGCAATAAACATTTTATTTTCAAAACTTAAAAAACATGTATAAATTAGAAAAAATTAAATACAACGCAGGTGATTTTAAATTGAGCATTGATAGTCTGCATCTAGAAAAAGGCGCCGTTTATGCCGTTTTAGGACACAACGGCTGCGGTAAGACAACATTGCTTAATCTGCTTGCATTTTTAATTAAACCGCAAGGAGGAAAAATATTTTTTAAAGACAGATATATAAACCGCTTACCTCAAGACGTGTTGGTAGATACCCGCAAACAATTTGGTTACCTAATGCAA
>DATKZD010000223.1:0-2284 GCA_035528195.1 Elusimicrobiales bacterium | reverse complement strand
TATTTTTTGCTTTTGCCTATCGCTTGTCTTAGTTTTAATCATTTTGTTAAGTCCTAACTCATTGAGTATATACTCAATTGTATTCTATCAGAAACATTTTGTCAAGTTTTAAAATAGATAATGAAGGGAAGTAGTGGTTTTAGTTATTATTTCGTTCAACATAAACGGGGAAAATAGTAAAATTTATTTTTTTGCCGATAGCGTCCGTTTTTGTCAGAGCGATTTTGCATTTTTTCTGGGCGGGAAGGGAGTTGAACCCTCAAGGATTTACATCCATACGGTCCTGAACCGTACGCGTCTGCCAGTTCCGCCACCCGCCCTTTTAATTTAGACACTAAACCCGTTTATATCTCAAAATCTAACCTTAAAATTCGTTGCGGACATTATAATTTTAGCGTTTATCCCGCAGTTATGGCAATAGCTGCACCGCCTCTTTTTCGCAGACAGTTTAAATTTAATTTTGAAAGTTTGCTAGAATCTAGTTAATGCCGAAAAAACAAATTGAAAAAATCATAACTAACAAAAAGGCCTATCATAACTATAGCGTTCTTGAAACCTATGAATCGGGCATAGAATTACTTGGCTGCGAAGTTAAGTCTTTGAGGCAAAAAGATGTTAATCTTGAAGGCAGCTTTGTGCGGATGAATAAAAACGAAGCGTTCCTACATAACATGCACATTAAACCCTACATATACCATACAGCGGGCGAAGTTGACCCTTTGCGGACACGGAGGTTGCTTTTAAAATCACGCGAGATTAAAAAACTTACACAAGAACTTCGTCTGCAACCATTTACCTTAATACCTTTGGAAATATATTTTAAAAGGGGTTGGGCAAAAATAAAACTGGGGCTTTGCAAGGGAAAAAAACTTTTTGACAAAAGAGATACGTTAAAGAAAAAAGCCATTAAAAAGCATCTTGATAGGGATTTTAAAAATAAATATAAGGTGTGAAGTTCTATCGCCGTAGTAAAAACATAAAAAATCTATATATTTGTTCTGCCTTTGAGGGCGTAGGTAAGAGTCATTTCGTCGGTATAATCTAAGTCCCCGCCTAAAGGTACTCCGTAAGCTATGCGGGTTATTTTGTCAATTTTTCTACGCAGTAAGTCGGCCAAATAAAGCGCTGTAGCTTCACCTTCGGTATCGGGATCCACTGCAATTATGATTTCCTTTATGATTCCGTTTGCGCTCTCTATGCGTTCGACAAGTTGTTTAATGCGAATGTTATCTATCCCCACTCCGTCAACATGTGATATTGCTCCCCCAAGTACGTGATAAAACCCATTAAATATTTTTGTTTTCTCTATTGCCTCTATATCCTGAGGTTCTTCTACAACGCATAATATTGAAACGTCTCTTGAGTCGTCGGTACATATGGGACAAAGCTCATACTCCGACCACGTAAAACATTTTTTGCATAATCTTACCGAAGATTTTAATTCCTTTATGGAAGCAATAACCTCTTCGCTGTATGAAGAAGGGCTTTGCATAAAGTAATTTGAAAATCTCTCAGCCTGACGGGGGCCTACCCCCGGAAGTCTCTTTAGGAGATTTATCAATTTATCCAAACTTTTCATTTGTTACCTTATTATTTCGCCTTCAATGTGTTTTAAAACGTTTTTGACAGAGCTGTTTGTCTCTTCGTTCAAATTTTCATTCTGCCAATTTGGATTATCTGTTAAAGATTTTTCGTCGGATATAAATTCGGCGGTGTTATTTTCCTGCGGCATTTCTTCCATAATGGGATGCGTCGGCGCAGATGATATATTTAGGTTGAAATTTATTTTTCTACCGCTTATTGAGCTTACAATATCCAAAATTTTATTTTTCTGATTCTCTATCGTGCTTTTTGCAAATTCGTCAAATACGGTTATTACCCATACGTTTTCGCTTTCCGGACGAAAACTGCTAGTTGATAATACTTGATGTAGTATGGGTTTTTCGCTACTAAGGCGGTCTAAAAGATTTTTCCAAACAACTTTGTCGCTGATTTGTTTACCTCCGCCTACAGTCGGCTTTATATCATTAGACGGTGTCTCTTGGATTTTTTTTGGTTTATTGCTTATCTTTGAAACGTTTTTTTTTACGTTATCGGTAGTATTTTCAGGTGCGGAAGTATTTTCATCGGGCAGATTATTTTCCAAATTTTCCAACCTGTTTACAAAACTTTCCAAATCAAATTCGGACTCAATAAAAGTGAAAAGCGCCATCTCGGCTAGAACTTGAGGCATATCGGAAAACCGTATTTCGCCTGCAATTTTTGCCAGTTTTCTCACAATTAC
>DATKZD010000222.1:0-5193 GCA_035528195.1 Elusimicrobiales bacterium | reverse complement strand
TACTACATAGCCGGAATTTTAAAACATGTGCGTGCAATTTGCGCCGTAACTAATCAGTGGGTTAATTCTTACAAACGGCTTGTTCCGGGTTACGAAGCTCCCGTATATATTGCGTGGGCAAAACAAAACCGTTCAGCTTTAGTGAGAGTTCCACAGTCAAAACTCGGGCGTCCCAACGCAAGTAGAATAGAATGTAGGTTTCCCGACCCTGCATGCAATCCTTATTTAGCTTTTTCGGTGATGCTTGCTGCAGGTTTAGACGGCATAAAAAATAAATACCCTCTTCCAAATTCCGTTGAAGGCGATATTTATAAAATGAATACGCTTGAAAGAAAGGCGAAAAAAATACAAACACTGCCCGATTCGCTTGCAGAAGCAGTGGATGTTTTCAGTAAATCCAAGTTGCTCAAAGACACTTTGGGAGAACATGTATTTGAAAAACTTATAGAAAACAAAAAAATAGAATGGGATAATTATAGAAGCCAAATTACTTCTTATGAGCTAAAAAAATATTTGCCTGTTTTATAGTATTTAGTTTTCTAATATAAGTTTTTTAAAAAATTTCTAACGTAAATTATTTTAGGAGGAAAAAATGGCTGAATTTAGTTTTGATATAGTATCAAAGGTGGATTTAAATACAGTTGGCGAAGCTATAAACGTCGCCCAAAAAGAAATTACCAACCGCTATGATTTTAAGGGCAGTAATTCCACTGTAGAATTGGACCAAAAGGCATTGGAACTAAAGCTTGTATCTAGCGATGAGTATCTAATTAAAGCTCTCTACGATGTTGTCATTACGCGGATATCAAAAAGAAATGTTCCTATTAAAAACTTTCAACCCCAAAAAATAGAAAGTTCCCTTGGCGGGCTTGTAAAACAGACGGTTAAAGTAACTCAAGGAATATCCAAGGAAATTGCAAAAGAAATTGTGAGAAATATAAAGGACAGTAAACTTAAAGTAACCTCTTCTATACAGGGGGAAAGCATTAGGGTTTCATCTAGTTCTAAAGATGCCCTACAAGATGTTATGTCTTTGGTGAAATCTAAAAATCTCAATATAGACGTACAGTTTGAAAACTATCGTTAATTGACGGTTGCTTACAAATAGTTTGAACGTTAAATTTAAAAATCTGTTTTTGCGTTGAACGTATTTAGCTTAAATGATATAAATTGATATGAGCAATTTTCTTCTTTGGCTTATCATAACGCTTGTTCCAACACTAATTATCATCGTAGTCGTCTCCTATATGCAAAGTAAGCATATTTTGCGTCCCTCGGGACACAGAAACCCCATTAATTTCTTTCCGGATATGTATAATCTAGTCTATGAAAGAGTGACGTTTTATACTCAAGACGATGTAATGATAAAAGGATGGTTTATTCCTGCAGAGCAAGAAACGTCAAAAACAATTGTCCTGCTCCACGGTTGGGGGGGGAATAAGGCAAATGTTTTGTCTAATACCCATTTTTTACATAAACTGGGATTTAACTTATTTTATTTTGATTTTAGGGGATGCGGAGAAAGCAGTGGCAGCGTTTCTACGATAGGTTATCTGGAGACAAGAGATTTTAAGGCGGCGCTAAAATTTCTCAAGACCTATAAAAACGAAAAGAGTAAAGAGATAGGCGTCTATTCCATTTCCATGGGCGCATCTGTAGGAGTTTATGAGTCGGTTACAAACAAGGATATAAAGTGCATTGTTGCCGAAGCCGCTTTTGAGTCGTATGAAAGCGCAATCGCGCGTTGGGCATGGGTTAAAAGAAAAATTCCTTATTATCCATGCGTGCCTTTAACTCTTCTTTTTGTTCGCCTGAAACTAAAAGCTGATCCTGAAGCATACAGCCCCATTTATCATATAGATAAACTTTCACCGAAACCCATATTTTTCATACACGGAAGTCATGATGATTTAGTTCCGCCTATTGATGCCAAAAAGCTTTTTAAAAAAGCTAAAGAGCCAAAAACATGGTGGCTTGTTCCCGGCGCAAACCACGATAAATGCGCACAGGTTGGCGGGGAAGATTATCGGCAAAAAATGTCCGATTTCTTCAAAACAAACCTTTAATTTACATGCCTCGAGCAGTAATCTAGTGCTTTTAATAGTGACAGTCACTTTTTACAAAAAGTGATTGTCACTATTGATGATGTAGAGAGAATAGAGCACTGATGGGATTTTATAATTTCTTTTTTTTGATACAAGGGAAGTTAAAGTCCAAATGCTGGGTTTTTAATTCCTTCGGCGACTGCCCTCAAAAGATATTTTTTTGGATTTTGTATGGATTCTTTAAGCGGGACATTGTTTGCGGTCATTTCCACTACGGCGGTTATGCCGTGAGAATTTAATGTTTTTTTGCTTTTTATTTTATTTCTTCCTGCTATAAATAAAACCGGTTTTTTGTGTTTTTTTGCAAGGCGGATTAATTCATAAGGTGCTTTACCGTAGAAAGTTTGCCTGTCAAGACAGCCTTCTGCGGTTATAACCATATCGCACATTTTTATTTTTTCTTCAGCTTTGATTTGTTTTAATATAAAATCTGCCCCGGGAGTTATTTTAGCGTTTAAAAAAGCGTAAACTCCCGCTCCTAGGCCTCCTGCTGATGCGCCTGCCTTAAAATGCCCGATATCTTTTTTTAAATCTTTTTTAACTATTTTTACGTAGTGATTTAATGCCTTTGCCATTATTTCTACCTGATGCGCATCTGCTCCTTTTTGCGGTCCGTATATGCGGGCGGAGCCAAGTCTGCCCAGCAAAGGATTGGTAACGTCGGTAATTGCAAAAATTTTAGTTTTTTTGATTTTCGGATTAATCGTTTTACTATCTATACGATGCAGTTTTAAAAGCGGTTTTACTCCGTAGGGAAGAATATCGCCATTTTTACCAAAAAATTTAACACCTAGCGCGCTTGCAAGTCCTGTTCCTGCATCGTTGGATGCGCTTCCTCCCAAACCGATGTAAATCGTTTTCGCCTTTTTCTTTAATGCAGATAATATCAATTGCCCTGCTCCATAGGATGATGCCTGCATGGGTTTTAGTTTTTTACTTTTTAAACTTGCAAGTCCGCATGCGCGCGCAATTTCAATTATGGCATGTCCGTTTTTAAGTAATAGATACGATGCTGTAATTTTATGAAGTAGGGCGTCATAAACAGGCAGTTTTACAATTTTGCCTCCAAAATGGTGAGAAAATACATCTATTATGCCGTCTCCGCCGTCCGAAATAGGCATTAAAATAGTTTTTGCTTTGCAAACTTTGTTTATTCCCTGTTCTATCAACTCGGCTGCTTTTATTGGCGAAAGTGAACCTTTAAATGCATTGGGGGCTATTAAAATTTTCATATATTTAAACTGTACAAATTTAGTGTATCGTTTTTCAAAAATCTTAGTTATTGATACGCCCTAGTCACTAAAATGATAAAATGAAATTATGGACAACAAATCTTTGGCAGTTTACCGTTTTAAAGATGGAATTTATCTTAATATAACTAACCGATGCCCGAATTTATGCGTGTTTTGTATTAAGACAAAATGGAAAATGGACTTTAGGGGATCTAATCTAGGACTTGAAAAAGAACCTTCAGTCCAGGAAATTTTATCCGAAATGAAAAAAGAATGGGACAAAGAACATTTTAAAGAAATAATTTTCTGCGGTTACGGCGAACCGACGTTACGGCTATCTGATTTAATTGAAATTTGTAAGTCTATCAAAGAAGGCAAACTGGGCGCCGACATAGCTGCAATACCCATAAGGTTAAATACTATCGGTCTTGGCAATTTAGTGCACGGAAAAGATATTACTAAAGACCTAAAGGGTGTTGTTGACGCCGTTGCAATAAGTCTAAATACCACAGACGAAAAACAGTGGCTTGAAATCGTCCGTCCACAAGAAAAATACCGTGAAAAGGGTTTTGAAAGCGTCAAGGAATTTATTAAGCTGTGCGCAGAAAAAATTAAAGATATTACCGTAACTGCAGTGGACAATAAAGACGTTGATATGGAGGCAGTTAGGGAATATGCTAAACAATTGAAAATTAAATTTAAGTTGAGGCCTTATCTTTAAATGTCTAAAAAACGCAAATTAATCGGAGTATTGATAATCATCACATTTCTGTTTCTGCTGATTGCTGCGTGTTTTTTATTTTGGAAAAATTTTAAAAGCTATTTTGGTTTTTTAGATATGTGGAGTAACGCAAAGAGCGAGTTGGTTACTACCAAACCGCATAAAATTTCCAAAAATAAATACTTAAATAGCGAAATAGAAATAAAATTAATTCCTTTTGTGTTGGAAAATAAAACAGCGCAGGAAGTTTATTTGCTGGGTAATTTTACGGATTGGCAAAAAAATAAACTAAAAAAAGTATCCGAAGGTAAATGGCAAATGTATACGGCGCTTACCAAAGGAAGTTATCTCTATTACTTTGAAGTGGACGGTGAAAAATTTTTAGATGCCTCAAACCCCGAAACAAAAAAGGTTGATAACGTAGAATACTCTCTGTTGGTTATAAAATAAAAACGTTTCTTTATAGTTTAAAAACCCTGTCAAAAAATGGATTTTTACTTTTTGCGCATAAAGAGATACCGTAGGCAACTTTTATATTTTTTGGGAGTAGCCCTATTGCGATAGCCGCATATCCCGCGCTATACATTATGCGGTTATCTATTCTGTTATCAGTTGCAATACTTACCGCCGAACCTATTGCTATTCCAAGGTCTCCTGTATTAAATGCGCAGGGAACGTTTTTATGTTTATTTTTTTCGGCGCAGTTTTCAAATCCGCAAAACCCGCATTTGGGCAGTCCAAAAGCCGATACTTTAGTTCCCATCAGCACAAGATAGGGCGATTGAAGGATATTTTGTGCATCTCTTATAAAAAAAGACATTTTATGTTTTTTACCCAGTTCTTTCATTTTTTTTGAAAGTTTTTTTATTTCATTACCGTTTATTATTAAAAGAGAAAGGTTATCTATTCCCCGACCTTTGGGAGAAGTACGCGCGGCAACGAGCATTTTTTTTGCTACCGTAAAAACAACTTCCGAATTTATTTTTTCTTCTTTTATAACGGGCATTTTTCTGCTCCTCATTTTAAATTGATGCTAAATAATTTTAACAAATAAAGAGTTACGCTTGTTTAGACAAGAACGTTCGGGTATGGTACGTAGCAACTGTATTAAATTTTTTTAAAGAACAGTAAGGAC
>DATKZD010000221.1:0-2632 GCA_035528195.1 Elusimicrobiales bacterium | reverse complement strand
AAAATCCCATTGAAGGATATAAATATCGTGTAGGAGGGCAAACTGCTTTTTACAAAGCGGAAGATGTTATCCATTTTAAATACTACAATCCTTTTGATTTTTTCTACGGACTTTCCCCCCTTGCTGCGGCAAGAACATCGGCAGATACTTTAGATGCCGCCGAAACCTACAACCGTTCATTTTTTGATAATTCCGCAACGGTATCGGGAATACTTTCAACGGAACAAAAATTAGACGACGGAACGCGTACCCGTATTATGAAAGCATGGCGGGATAAATATAGAGGGGAATCCAAAGCACATAAAGTTGCTCTTTTAGAAGGCGGTTTAAAATGGCAGTCGGTCGGTGTTAATCAAAAAGATATGGATTTTATCTCCGGTATGAAAATGAACAGGGAAACCTTATTGGCAGTTTTTAGAGTACCCCCGGCGCTTGTCGGCGTTTTTGACCATGCTCCGCAATTTAATACTAAAGAACAACAAAGAATTTTCTGGCAGGGAAGCATAATACCAAAACTTGGAAATATACTGGAATCCCTTAACGAATTTTTACTTCCCGATTTTGACCGCGAGGGCAAAATATATTTTGAAATTGACACCTCTAACGTGTCCGCTTTGCGCGAAAGCCACGGCGACATAGCCAACGCCGCTTTGACGTATCATCAAATGGGATTTGGCAAAGACGAAATAATAGATGCTTTGGGGCTTCCGTTTCCAAAAGAAAAAACTCTTAAAAAGAAAAGATAAAAAACTGGTGCTCTTTTAAATAAATTTCTTGTTTTTTTCAATCCCCCCTCCCCCCCTTTATCAAGGGGGAGAACACAGGGAAGTTTATCAAGGGGGAGAACGACTGTAGCTTTGACAAGGGGGAGAACGACTGTAGCTTTATCAAGGGGGAGACCGTGTGTGTTTTTGTCTTTCTTGAGGCGGGGTATTAGATAACGTTTCCATTTGTTTCCTTATAACTCCCCCTTGAAAAATAAAAAAAAGAACTCCCCCTTGAGAAAGGGGGGGAGGGGGGATTGGGTAAGGAAAAAAGAACGAATGGGTAAAAAAACCAACTTAACAACATACTAAATATTAGGAGAATCTATGAAAACTAAAACCAAAATAATCGGCTCGCTAAAAAATCCGCATAGAAAATACATCCCGATAAGCAGCCTAAAAATATCAAACACCGATAACGGTGAAATACTTATAGAAGGTTACGCAAACACAAAAGGCAAAGCAGACCGCTACGGCGATATCCCCGTAGTATACTCTCAAAAAAGAAGTTATGTTTACGATTTTACACAGTTTTTAAAAAACCCCGTTTTATTAATTGACCACACAAATAAAATTGACCATATTGCGGGCTCAATATTGAGTATAGGAGAAGATAAAACAGGTTTATTTTTTAAAGCAAGATTTTCATCATCGGATTATCCGCTAATATCCCACGCAAGGCATATATATTCCGAAGGCCACGCAAAAGCAATTAGTATCGCAGGCAGATTTCATTACGAAAATACCGATAATCCCGAATACTTGACACTGGCGGAAATATACGAAATTTCACTAGTCGCCGTCGGTGCCGATCCTGATGCGTTGGTAGCGATAAATACCGACAAGTCGTCGGAATTGGAAAGCATTAAGCATACGATAGAAAATTTAGTTTCCGTTGTATGTGGACATAACGCAAAACTCGCAAAACTAAACTAAAAAACAAAAATAGAGGTGAAAAACATGAATGAATACTCTCAGTTAATGAACTCAGTTACAGAACTTCGCAAAACATTGGAAAATAGACTAGACGGTTATTTGACGCAAGAGAAAGCAGAAAAACTTGTGGAAAATGTCGTCAGTAAAATGCATCCTGCCAAAAGTCAGGCAGTTATTCCAAGCGAAAGCGAAATACTAAACAAAGCGGAGTCCTTCAAAAATTCTCCGCGCAATACTGCTGAAAAATCATGGACTTCCACATACGGCCGAAAATTCGGCAGTATGAGGAATTTTCTTTTGGCAATAAAGGAAAAGCAACCTTCTCTCTACGATATCAAAGCTTCAACTTTGGCAGAGGGAACTTCAAGCGTCGGCGGATATTTGGTTCCTACCGAATTTACCGGCGAAGTTGTAAGACTTATGAGAGATATTTCCACAATAATGGAAATATCCAATGTCATTCCGATGAGCAGCTGGAAACGTCAAATCCCCAAGCAAATAAGCAATGTATCGGTCGGCTGGGTAGATGAATCGGGTGTTAAACCTGAAACCAATCCTACTTTCGGACAGATAGAACAAGTCGCAAAAGTTATGGCGGCAGTTATCAAATGTAGTGATGAACTCATTAGAGATTCCGCTATTAACCTGACTAAATTCTTATCCGAACTTGTCGCCGAAGCTATGGCACTTGAAATAGAAAGAATTGCGTTGGTAGGTGATGTTACAGGAAACAGCGATCCTTTCAACGGTATTTTCAAAACAAGCGGTGTAAACGTTGTAAGCATGGCAGGTGCAAGCGTAACGTTTGACGACATCGCAGAGATTATATTCTCTCTTAACGATACTTATGCCAAAGACGGTGTTATCGTTTTAAGCAGAACAGGGCTTAAAATACTAATCAAACTTAAAGACAGCCAAAACAACTACATCTG
>DATKZD010000220.1:0-2484 GCA_035528195.1 Elusimicrobiales bacterium | reverse complement strand
CTTATGCCTTTTGCGTTGGGACGGGTGGATTCCCCTCCAATATCAATAATATCGGCGCCTTCTTTTAACAGTTTTTTTATCCGTGATTTTAGCGGCAGGGGCTTATTGTATCTCCCGCCGTCGTAAAACGAATCGGGCGTTACATTTAAAATCCCCATTATTTTGGGTTTGCTATTCATGGTTTTTGTAAAAACTGGAGGAATTCTTCTCTTACTTCAAGACGTCTAAAAATACCGCGCAAGGCGCTTGTAATCATTTCTGCGTGATGTTTTTGTATACCGCGCGCACTTATGCAAAGATGTTTTGCTCTACATACTACCATTACGCCTTTGGGTTTTAGGTTATCCATTATGCTATCGGCTATTTCGGCAACTAATTTTTCCTGCACCTGAAGTCTTCTGGAATAAATTTCAATGAGGCGCGCCAGTTTAGAAATGCCGATTATTTTTTTATCCGGAATATATCCTATGCTTATAGTCCCCATAAAAGGCAAAAAATGATGTTCGCACGTACTGTAAAATTCAACGTTTTTAAGTACTATCATTTCCCTGCAGGCGCCTTCGGTAAACGTTTTAAAAAGCGCTTTGGGATTTTTTCCGTATCCTCCAAAAAGTTCTTTCCAGCTATTAATCATTCGCATAGGGGTATCTTTTAGCCCTTCGCGCGAAGGATTTTCACCTATAAACTCAATTATTTTTTTTATGGACGAAACTATATGTGTTTCGCTTATTTTATTTTTGGCTTTTTTAGGCATTTTAAGAAATATCTCCTTTTATAACTGCGCATGTATCGCTTTCCCATAGCTCAAGCCCTTTTAGTTTAAGCGCCATTTTTTCTTTAAGCAGTTTTGAAAATTTATCCGATAGATACTCCGCTAGATTTTCTGATGTAGGATGCTCCATTAAGTCGTTTAGGTATTGATGGTCGGGCAGGTTTTGATCTAAAAACTTTTTAAGTTCGCCGAAGTCTTTAATCATACCGTCTGCGGATATTTTTCCTTCAACTAAAAAAACTATTTTATATGTATGCCCGTGCAGATTACTGCATTGCCCTTTATGAAGGGGCAGTTTATGAGCGCAGTCAAATTTTCTAACTATTTTAAGTAACATCATTTCCTCTTATTAACTAACTGCTGTTTAATCGTCCGTTTATTTATACCGGCAATACTACTACCATATTTTAGTATTTTTACCCTTATCGGCAAATTGACTATTGTCTCCATCTCACGTATTACTACTTACATATCTTTAGCATTGTAATAATGTAATGGGGTTTATGTTTAAAACTAAAGGAAGAGCGCATAGCGTTCTAATAGAAATGCCTCCTATGCCCTGTTCTATTTTTTTTAAAGCACAAACGGATATATAACATTTTTTAGCTACGTAAGCCCGAGTAAGTTTAAGTTTTATTCTATTACCTTTAATAATAACTGCCATATCACTCACTACAGGTATATAATTTTTAAATAGATTATCTTGTGTCATTATTAATCCTTGTCTTAACCCTAAACCCTATGTGGTTTGGGGTTTGCTTTGTGTAATGCGTCTGTTTAAGTTGTTCCCCTTTTTATATGTTGCGTGCTTTCCATATGTATAGCACCCCTCACCCGCAGTTCGACTTCGCTCACTGCGTCCTCTCCCGCAAGGGGAGAGGCGTTCTTTTTTTATATTTTTTCTTTTTTTCCTTCACCTCTCCCCTTGCGGGAGAGGACAAAAACATATTGTTTACAATGTGTTTTTAGGTGAGGGGTATGTCCTCCGAGCTAACTTGTAAAAGTATAGACTGAAAATTTTTATCCCCCGTACAAGCCCCTACTACTATAAAAATACGGGGGATATCTTATCTCCTCTCAGGGAGTGTTGTAAATTGTTGCTTGTTTTCATGTCGTTGCGAGTTTGCTCCCTGCTGTTCTTACGAAGCAATCCATCAACTAAAAAACCTGTCGTTCCTGCAATCTCACAATAAATATCCTTAACAAAAACATATCTTATATATTATATCCAGTTATGGGATATTCCGCAATAGGTTATTACAATTACTCCAGGCACAGTGAGGTGATAAAATGTATAACCTGCATTCAAAGAAATATAAGGAATTTGTAAAAAAACTAATTCAGGCAAGGAAAGATGCCTCTTTAACTCAAGTTGAGGTGGCAAAAAAACTCAAAAAACCACAATCTTATATATCTAAATGCGAAAACGGCGAAAGAAGAGTGGATTTTACCGAACTTGTTGCCTTCGCAAAAATTTATAAAAAACCGTTAGGATATTTTAAAGACTAATAAGAAGTAAACGCTCTAAATCTAGCGAATATTTTTTGGATTAAAACCAAAAACAGTTTTCCTGCTATATCGTTCCCCGATGCTGTCATTGCCCTTTCCTGTCGTTCCTGCTTTCCTTTGGCAGGAATCCAGTCTAGTTGTGCAAGTTTACGTCTAAATACTGGATGCCTGACAAAGAATTTCAGGCATGACATATAATTTTA
>DATKZD010000219.1:0-2007 GCA_035528195.1 Elusimicrobiales bacterium | reverse complement strand
ATTGGGTTAATCACTTCAAAGATTGTCGGGAGGTCTGCGTAGCTATATCCATAGCCTTTAGTTCCTTTGTGTATCGTTGGGCATTCCTGTTGAAAAGCTGCTAACGACTTGTAAATGTTTGTTTTTTCCATTGTTTTATTTTTTGTTAAAAGTACTCTGTTACTCCGTAATCTATTTACGAATTGTGACGAACGGTTGTATAGATTGATGAGTGGCTAATTAGTTTTATTTACTAAATGCATCACACGATTCCTCACAGTCATTGAACGCGTCTAATTCTGTACCGTCATGCAGTACGCTTATTTGATAATTTGTATTAACGCTATCGTCAATCGCGTTTTGAATTTTAGGGTTTTTAGCCATTTCAAAAATATCGTCCACGCTTTTTGATTCTCTAAAAAATCTAACTGGCACATCAATTTTTTCTTGATCCTTCTCTGGTTTTACATATTGATCATAGTCTATTTCCATTTGCCTAAAGAAATCAAACTTTTCTGGTGTTTCCCTAGCAATCGTAACAAGTTTACGAAATGACTTTTTCCAGCAAGTTTTACAATTACCTTGATAACCTTTTAGATTTAAGCGAAACGGCATCTTATCCCAAAATGCGTTTACTATTGGCTTTGTAATGTCTGGTAGAATTAATGGGTAATAATGCTTCCCAATTCTGTCTATTTCATCCGAACGAATACCAATAGCAATATCGTATTTTGAAGGTTTCCAACAATTCGCGCTCATATATCTCCTAATCGTTTCCTCTTTCAATTCTCTAGTGCAAGACATATTTTGACGGTTCGGAATCCCGAATGTAGAAATATAATCTCTGAATGGATGGTTTTTCCATTTGTTTTTTATTTCAACTGGATCGTGTGAACGGTAAGCTGTTTTAAAATCTACCACTTTATAAGATAGCCTTTCATATTCTAACCATATAACCTCTACACCAAAATGTTTAGCGCATTGATCCACGAACGAAAGTGTTTCCTCGTTTTCTTCGCCTGTATTTGCAAATATAAATTTGTAATTGTAATTTGGTCTATTTAGTAATAGCCAATTCATCATATACGCTGATGTTTCTCCGCCACTAAAACTTACTAAAATGTCTTTTTTTTGCGTTCCTTCTTTTACTGCCATGTCCTTTTGTTTTCTGTAAAGATACGGCACTCACTCCGTAATCTATTCACTATTGTGACGAACGGTTGTATAGCTTGATGAGTGGTTAATCCTTCAAAGGATACACGCTGAAACTATACGCTTGTTCTTGTTGCGCGTTCCATCCTTGAGGGTAATCTTGCAAGTCCTTTACAAGCTGGATTATCTTTCGCTTAATATTTTCCCTCTCGTGTTTGTTTTTGTAGTACTCCCACCAAAGTTGCAACGTATACGGAACGTCGTTGTAGATTACACCTCTGTCCGTGTGTAACCTTTTTGGCAGTTCTGTTGCTTTTATGTATGCGCTTGCTTGCTCGAATGTCATGGGTATATCTGTCCTTTTGTGTCTTGTAGACAATAAGCCTCAAAACCGTTATTTATTAACTCTTCAATCCTGTACTTTTGCAAAGGCTTTAGCGTGTCGTTTTTCTCCTTACATTCAATCCATACACTTCTACCGTCCTTCATGCATAAAAGGTCAGGAAAGCCGTTCTGTGATAATTTTATAACGCTCAAAACTTTATAACCCTTTTGCTCCATTTGCTTTTTTATTTTGATCTGGAAAGTAGATGCCATACTCTTTTTTAAATATTGATGAAGTGAATGATTTCTTTTTTATTACTTGTCGGTATATCTTCTGCTCAATCCCGCCCTCTGAAAATATCCAATATACCTTATTTTTTAAACGGTCTTTCGTTGTCATTCGGTCACGCCCTTGCCAGTAGGACGTAGCAGAAAAGTCAATATTGTAAAATACTAAATAATCTGCATTTTTAAGGCTTATTCCCTCGCGCCCCGATACTATTTGCAAAGCTATATTTTTATCGGTAGTATTAAACTCGCCGAGGTCAGTTG
>DATKZD010000218.1:0-2686 GCA_035528195.1 Elusimicrobiales bacterium | reverse complement strand
CTTTGACCAGGGGGCGAACACAGGGAAGTTTCACAAGGGGGAGAACACAGGGAAGTTTCTCAAGGGGGAGTTTACCCTGAGCGTAGTCGAAGGGTTCTTTTTTTCTTTTTCAATGGGAAATTATAAGGAAACAAAGAAAGCGTTATCTAATACCCCGCTTTGAGAAAAGCAAAAACAACATGGTCTCCCCCTTGTCAAAGGGGGGGAGGGGGGATTTAAAAGGATAACAAACTTATTTAACGTTGGAATAAAAAAATGGCAATAGATCTAAAAGAAGTGGAACATATCGCAAAACTTGCATTACTTGAAATTGATGCAGGCGAAAAACAAAAACTTACCGAGCAGTTAAAAAAAATATTAAGCTGGATGGAACGGTTAAACGAAGTAAATACTAAAAACGTTGAACCTGCCTTAAGCGCTGCAAATTTTAAAACTCTATTACGTGAAGACACCTTCATAAACTCCGACACTGCAAAAGATATTTTGGCTAACGTTCCGATGCGCGAATATAATTTTGTAAAAGTAAAAAAGGTAATAAATGACGAGTGAAATAAATAAAATAGTATCCGATGTTAACGGCGGAAAAATTACTGCCGTTGAATTAACAAAGCGGACTATTGAAAATATAAAAAAAACCGACGGGAATATAAACGCCTTTTTGGAAGTTTTTGAGCGTTCCGCCGCTTTGCGCGCAAAAGAAATTGATGAAAAAAGGTCCAAAGGGAAGCCGTTGGGACGTCTTGCGGGAGTTTGCGTCGCTATTAAAGATAACATTCTCTACAAAGATTACACTGCAAGTTGCGGGTCAAAAATGTTGGAAAATTACAAGGCGGTCTACAACTCTACGGTTGTAGAAAAACTTTTAGCCGAAGATGCAATTATTATTGGAAGAACAAATATGGACGAATTTGCAATGGGTTCGTCATGTGAAAATTCCGCATACGGACCGACTAAAAATCCCGCTGATTTAACAAGAGTTCCCGGGGGATCCAGCGGCGGTTCGGCGGCGGCGGTTGCAGGCGGTATGGTGCCTTTGGCTTTCGGTTCGGATACCAGCGGTTCGGTAAGGCAACCAGCTGCATTTTGCGGCTCAGTCGGTCTTCGTCCTACATACGGTTGCGTTTCAAGGTATGGACTTGTGGCTTTTGCAAGCAGTTTAGACCAAATAGGACCGTTGACAAATAGTGTAGCCGATTGCGCTCTTGCCGCTTCGGTTATATCGGGTTTTGACCCAAAAGACCAGACGAGTTCGGATAAAGGCGGCGGTAATTATCTTGAGAAAGCAAAAAAAATAAACATCAAAAATTTAACGATAGGGATTGCCAAAGAATACTTTTCAGATGATTTAGACGGCGAAATTGCAGGTATAATAAAATCTGCGGCAGACAGTCTTAAAAAGCAGGGCGCAAAAATAATTGATATAAGTCTGCCTCATACTAAATATGCAGTTCCCGCATACTATATTATCGCGCCCAGCGAGGCGAGTTCTAATTTAGCGCGCTTTGACGGTATACGCTACGGATATTCCGCCGTCAAAGGTAACAAAGATTTATTATTAAAAGAAGTTTACGAAAAATCGCGCAATGCGGGTTTTGGTGCGGAAGTAAAAAGGCGTATTATGCTTGGAACTTATTCATTGTCTAGCGGTTATTATGATGCTTATTATCTTAAAGCTCAAAAAGTGCGTGCCTTGATTAAGAAAGATTTTGAAAACGCTTTTAAAAAAGTGGATTTAATTTTAACGCCTTCCACTCCTACTCCTGCGTTTAAACTGGGTGAAAAAACCGATGACCCGATATCTATGTATTTATCTGATGTATTTTCATGCCCTTCGGCTTTGGCGGGGGTATGCGCAATAAACGTTCCGTGCGGTAAAACAAAAAATGGACTTCCCGTGGGACTGCAGTTAATGGCAAATTATTTTGAGGAAGAAAAACTTTTTGCAGGTGGATTTGCCATAGAAAAAACAGATGCTAAAGGTACACTAAATGCATAAAGAGGAACATTCTGCAGGCGGTGTTGTGCTAGACGGTAATAAAGTTTTACTTATTTCCGTCGTAAATTTTAGAAAACAAAAAGTGTGGACTTTTCCCAAGGGGCATATAGAAGAAAGCGAATCTCCACGTCAGTCGGCGGTGCGCGAGGTGGAAGAAGAAACGGGATATAGGTGCAGTATAATAAAACCCATGCTTAAAGCGTCTTATTTTTTTACTTTAAACAGACAGAAGATTAAAAAAACCGTCAAATGGTTTTTGATGAAACCAAATTTTAGGATAAGTAAAATAGACACGGCCGAGATAACAGGTATTTTATGGGTATCGTTTAAAAAAGCGAGTCGTATGCTGCGTTATCAAAGCGATATTGAGCTTATTGATATGGTTGAAAATTTTTTAGAAGAAAAAAATAAAAAAATAAAAAAAAATATTCACAGCAAAGTTAACTAACCAATTTCTTTATTATTTTATTTAAAACAGCGGGATTTGCCTTTCCTTTGGATTTTTTCATTACAAAGCCCACCAGCGCACCGATTGCCTTTTCTTTTCCGTTTTTTAAATCTTTGGCGGCAGACGGATTTGACGCAATTGCTTCTTTTGCCCAACTTTCAAGCTGGTTTTGGTCGCTTACCTGACTCATATTGCCTTGGCTGACTATTTCCTGTGGATGCGCTTCGGTTTCCCACATTTTT
>DATKZD010000217.1:0-6982 GCA_035528195.1 Elusimicrobiales bacterium | reverse complement strand
ACATGTGAGGTAAGGTGAGAATGACTTATTTTAATCCCCCCTTGCATCCCCCCTTAGAAAAGGGGGGTATTAGGTGTTTTTAATTCGTTGAGCTTTATAAAGGAATTTACTTTGTTTTAATACCACTACAATGTCTATAATGTTAAGGTATGCATCCCTCATACTATAAGAGACCACTACTGATTATTTTAATTGTCTACATCGCTTTCCTTACACTTAGAAAAGACGCCATTCTGAAAAATTCCGATAACCTAAGTGAGTTTATCCCTACCGAAAAAGCAAATATCACCGCCGTGATAGTTGAGTTTCCCAGAAAATACGAAAACCGTACCAACATATTTGTAAAAGTTAAATCAATAAACGGTAAACCTTGTCGGGGTAAGGCAATTGTATATGTAGATGAACCCGTAGATTTTAAATGGCGGACAAAAATAAGTGTCACGGGAGATTTATCCGGCGTTAAAACGGCGGGAATAATAGGAAATTTAAGCTGGAAAGAATATCTTTTTGCCAAAGGAGTTCAAACCGCAATATCTGCAACGCAAGTTGAAGTAATACAACCTCCGAGATATCTTGCAATGCTTGTAAACAATTTAAGAGAGCATACTTTAAAAGTTTTTTTTGATAACTTCAGCTTGCAGCATGCCGTAGTGATTAGCGGAGTTACGCTGGGTGAAAAAAGTTCGCTATCGGACGAGCTTTATATCGCCTTTCAGAATTCGGGGGCAATGCATCTTTTGGTTGCATCAGGCGCAAATGTAGGTTTCGTAACGCTGATTATTTATTTTCTAACTTCGTGGCTGGGTTTAAACAGAAAACGCTCCGCTTTTATCGCTTTGATTGCCGCAGGAATTTATACGCTTTGCGCCGGCGCCGATCCTCCGCTTATAAGAGCTTACGTTATGACAATTTTTGCAACGATAGGTTTTGTTATGCAAAAAGAATCTGGCATTTTTCAGGGACTTATACTAAGTTGCCTACTAATACTTCTATTTGCGCCGGTAAGTATATTCCACGTAGGATTTAGAATGTCCTTTCTTGCAACTTTGGGAATAGTTATAGCTGTATCTAATTATAAATTTTCTCCACGCCTTCCAAAGTGGGTTAGGTTTATACTGGTTACTTTTACAGTAAGCGCAGGAGCTCAAATTGCAATTTATCCTATTTTGGCTTTATGTTTCCACAAAGTATCTTTAGTATCGGTATTGGCAAACATTATTTTGGTGCCGTTTTCGGGAGTGCTTATGGCGGCGGGATTTTTAGTATCCGCCGCAGCATTTGTACCGTTTGGAAAGTTCGTATTGTTAGCTGTCTATCCCACAAAATTTTTACTGTGGCTGTTTCTATTTTTGGTTAAATTTTTTGCAGGATTTTCTTTTTCCGCAATAAGGGTGCCTTCTTTCGGCTGGCTTGTAGTTTTTGCGTACTATTTAATAGCGGCAATAATCCTTTATTTACCCGACAAAACGATGAGAAAAAAACTTCCCATAATTCTTGGAAGTCCCGCTATTTTACTTTTGGCAATCAACTTTCTTTTTTTTAAATCGGGCAAAATATACCTCTTTTCAACAAAATACCAAAGAAGCGTTTTGGTTAAAACTTACGATAAAACCGTTTTCCTTATAGATGCTGGGATAAACGGCGAAATGCTATCAAGAGCAATAATGTCTGCGGGTTTATTAAAAATTGACGGCGTATTTCTAACTAGTCTCAAGTACAATTCTTTTATGGGCATTAGAGAACTTGCAACGTTTATAGACATTAAAAAAGTTTATCTGCCCTACGGCGAAATAAAACCAAAACTTGAAAGAGATATTAAATTTTTAAAATCAAAGGGTATTCAATTTCAAAGAATGTGGAAAGGCGACGATATCAAGGGAAAAAACTGGCAGGCGCATGTAAACTGGGGTCTAAAACAAAACAGGCAGGGAGGGTTTTGGCGGCAGGAGGGGTATTCAGGAAACATACACAAAGACAGTTTATCTTACAGACTTATCCTGCCTGAAATAGAGATAGAAACGGGCGCAAATTCGTATTTTATCAACATACTTAAACACGGTAAAATTACCGGTGATAAATTTAATATAATCTCAAAGCAGGGGCATACAACTGTAATAGATTATACGCAGAGTAGGTTAGATGTCGAAACCATATAAAAAAATAACAGTTTTCTACAACGAAAATAAAAAAACGTCGCATACGGTAATCGCCCGCTTAAAAAAATTTTTTGGCAAACGAAAAATTAAGATAGATTATGTGCCGTGCCACAACCATAAAAAATGGACATCCGATGCGGAGCTTGTCATCACTTTAGGAGGCGACGGCACGGTTTTGCACGCAGCGCGCGATCTTGGGGGTAAAAAAATTCCGCTTTTGGGCGTCAACATAGGGTCGCTGGGGTTTTTAACGGCAATAGAATCAAAAGATTTAATACGCCGCCTTCCCGAAATTTTAAATAGAAAATTTAAACCGCAAAAAAAATATTTGATTGAAGCAAGCATTGTCAGCGATAATAAAAAAGTTGCAAGCTACAACGCATTCAACGATTGTGTAATAAAAAATATTGAACCGCGCATTATGGAACTTCAGGCAAAAATAGATAATAAATTCTCAATGAATTATTTAAGCGACGGACTTATAATTTCAACTCCGTCAGGCTCTACCGCTTATGCTCTGGCGGCAGGAGGGCCTATAGTATTTCCCGGACTGGATGTTTTTATAATAGCGCCCATATGCCCTCATATGCTGACTCATCGTCCGATAGTTTTATCGTCAAAACAAAATCTTTCGGTTAAACCCTTTATAAAAAAATCCAAAAAATGTCTTCTGCCCGTTTTAAGCATAGACGGGCAAATTAACGTTGAAATAGAACCCGATTGCGAAATTAAAATAAAACGTTCTAAAAAATTTACAACTATGCTCATACCACCCGAATACGACTACTTTGGAGTACTCAGCCGTAAATTAAAATGGGGGCAGAGGTAATTCCCCTCAATGCTCACACTGCATTCTTAAAACACTTAAAATAAAGTTTTTCGTAGCAGATAACACTATGAAAGAAAATAGCTAAAATCTTTCATAACGTTTTACCTTATGAAAGAAAACAGCCAAAACTTTTCATAACGCTTGACTTTATGAAAGAAAACAGCTAAAATCTTTTATAAGGAGACATAATATGAAAAATTTCAAAGCAGGTTTATATAAACAACAATTAAAATACAAAAGTTTTTTTCCAAATAAAATAAATATTCCTTTGGAAATTACCGATAAACAAACTTCTTTGCTATTGGAAAAAGCAGGCATGTATTTAGGAGAGCTAAACGCATATTCCGTGTTAGTACCGAATATAGATATTTTCATAAAAATGCACGTATATAAAGAAGCTATCTTATCAAGCAGAATAGAGGGAACTCAGACCACGTTAGAAGAAGCCGTTATGCCTGCTGAAAATATTTATCCCGAGAAAAAAAATGATTGGCAGGAAATTCAAAATTACACTATCGCTTTAAATGAAGCCATTGGCGAATTACAGAAACTTCCCGTTTCTATGAGGTTGGTAAATAGAGCGCACAAGGCATTAATGCGTGGCGTTAGAGGTACGCATAAAAATCCCGGCAAAATTAGAACTAGCCAAAATTGGATTGGTGGTTCCAATTTGAAAGATGCTTTTTTTATTCCGCCACATCAAAACGATTTACCTGAATTATTATCAGATTTGGAACGTTTTTGGCATAATGAAAATTTACAAATTCCTACTTTGATAAAAATAGCCATATTTCATTATCAGTTTGAAACTATACATCCGTTTTTAGATGGTAATGGCAGAATAGGAAGACTATTAATTCCGTTGATGTTAGTTTCAAAAAATATTATTTCCAAGCCAGTATTGTATATTTCTGATTTTTTTGAAAGAAACAAAGGATCTTATTATGATTCTTTAACAATGGTAAGAGCATCAAACGATATAACCCAGTGGGTAAAATTTTTTCTAAATGGGATGATAGAAACATCTAAAAAAGGAACTAGAACATTGTCAAAAATTATTGATTTTAGAAAAACTATAGATAGAAAATTACTAAGTCTAGGAAAAAAAGCTAATATGGCAAATAAGCTTGTGATGGAATTATTTTCAAACCCGTTTGTAAATGCTAAAGAAACCTCCCAAATGTTAAATACCAGCAGACCTACCGCCGCAAATTTGTTATTTTCTTTGGAAAAAATTAAAATTTTAAAAGAAATGACAGGAAAAAAAAGAAATAAAGAATATATATTTAATGGATATTTAAGTTTGTTTAAGTAAATCCTTTGTAAATAACAAAATATATAAAAGTCTTATCAAACATTTAGCAAAAACCCTCATCTTTATTATAGAATAGAAGTATCTTATATATCTGCAATGGATAAAGTTTATGCTCAAAAAACTTAAAATAAAAAACTTCGCAATTATTGATGAAGTGGAAATAAATCCCATGCAGGGTCTCAATGTGTTTACGGGAGAAACAGGAGCGGGCAAGTCCATTATTGTTGAAGCGCTTAGTTTTGCTTTGGGAGCAAGGGCAAGTACCGATCTCATCAGGCATAACGAAAAAGGACTTGAAGTAACTGCGGTTTTTAAATACTGCCTGCCGAGGGATTTAAAATCCAAGTATGAGATAACTGCCGAAGAAATAACTTTAAAAAGATCGCTTGATATAAAGGGGAAAAGCAAAAGTTTCATCAACGGAAAAGCCGTTGCCGTTTCCGCCCTGTCTCAAATTGGCGATAGTTTGGTTGATTTTCACGGTCAATATGAGCATCAAACGCTTTTAAAACCTCAAGTACAGCTTGATTTACTAGACGCATTTGCAGGCGTAAAAGATACGGTCAAAAACGTAAACCGCCTTTTTGACGAAAGGCAAAGTATCCTAAAAAGACTTGAAGAAATTAAAATGTCGCAGGAGCAAAAAGAAAGACTTTTGGATTTATATAAATTTCAGTTTCAGGAAATAGAAAATGCGGGCATAAAACCAAACGAAGATTTGGAACTTGAAGAAACCGTCCCCAAACTTAGAAATGCGCACAAATTACTTTCACTTTCCGCCGACAGTTATGAAGCTTTGTACGGCGGGGAAGGTTCTGCCGTAGAAAAAATTGCTGTTGGTTTAAAAGCGATTGAAGAACTCTCGTCAATAGACTCTTCGCAAGAGGAACTTTGCAAAAATATAAACCAGGCGTTAACTGCCATAGAAGACTCTGCAAATGCAATTTCCAACTACAAAGACAGCATTGATATTGACTCAAAAGAACTTGATAGTTTAATCACTAGACAAGATAAGCTTTCTATGCTTAAGAAAAAATACGGCCCCGCCCTTGAAGACGTTTTAAATTTCAAAACGGAACTTGAAACCAAAATATCGGACCTTGAATTTTCGGATAAAAAAGAAAGTGAACTTGAAAAACAAGCTGAAAAAATTACGGCAAATCTTAAAACTTTATGCACCAAACTCCACGATGAAAGAATGCTCCACGGAAACAAATTGTCTTCTCTTTTGACCAAAGAGATAAAACCTATGGGATTTAGCAACATTAAATTTGACGTTTCGGTTGAAATGGACGAGGAAAACATTACGCGAACGGGAGCCGACACCGTTGAATTTTTATTTTCTCCAAATCCCGGCGAGCCGTTGAAACCCTTAAAAAATATCGCCTCGGGCGGCGAAATTTCAAGAGTAATGCTGGGGCTTAAAACGGTTTTATCGGGCGAAAATATAATATCCGTCTTTGATGAAATAGACGCAGGCATAGGCGGAGTTACGGGACGGCTTGTGGGAGAAAAACTACAAAACATATCCAAAACAGGTCAGATGTTTGTCATAACGCATTTGGCGCAAATTGCAGGTTTTGCGGATAACCATTATTGCATAACGAAACACCCGGGCACAAACTCAGTCAAAATTGAAGTAGAAAAACTATCTCACAAACAAAGAATTGACGAAATTTCCCGCATGCTCGGCGGAAGAAAAGCTTCTGCAATAAGTTTAAAGCACGCAAGCGAATTAATTGAAAAATGTACAACGCAAAAGGGGGTCAATGTATGAATGGTAGCACATTGGATAATCAAAGCCATGAGGGACTTAAAAAAGCAGGTAAATTTTTAAAAATCGCGTCTTTTTTGACGCTGGGATACGTTGCTGTTATGGTAGTGGCACAGTGGGTATATTT
The DNA here is from genome assembly GCA_035528195.1 of Elusimicrobiales bacterium. Taxonomy (GTDB): domain Bacteria; phylum Elusimicrobiota; class Elusimicrobia; order Elusimicrobiales; family Elusimicrobiaceae; genus DATKZD01. The sequence goes on along the minus strand of DATKZD010000217.1, from coordinate 781 downwards.
CATTTTTGAAACTCCGCAAACCGATATCGGATCAAGTATTTTAACAGGAGTGCTTTCCACGTTTATATATCTTGCCGTTGGCAGTATAGTCGCCTGTCTTTTCTACGCAATTTCCGAAATAATAAAGATTCTGATGAATATAAATGATAAAATAGAGAAGACATCCTAATGTAGGCAGAGGGTTTTTGAAATGAAAAAATTTATCACTTTCATCTTAGTCTTGTTACTGTCTGGGTTTACCTTTGCGCAAAAAATAACCCTAAAAAACGGCAGCGTGATAAAAGGAGATGTTGTATCCGATACCGCAGAGTTTGTGGAAGTTGAGACTATTTACGGTAAAGTAAAGCTAGATAGGGTTAATGTGCAATCCATTGAGCATGAAATGTATTCTATTGAGCTCAAAGACGGCACGATAATAAAAAGCGAACTGCTGGAAAAAACCGAAAACCATATTAAAGTAAAGTTATACGGAAACGAAATTACGATTCCTTTAGCCAAGGTTGCGTCAATGCAAGAAGAAACAACCGATGTTTTACAGACGCCTCAAGATGAATACTCTCAGCAACAAAGATTTGAACCCCAAACACAGACTTCTGCTTTCCAAACTCCCGCAGTTTTAGGCGGGGCAGGGGCTTTAACCTCTTCAATCGGGGCAGGAGACGGTTTTAGCATAGGACAAACAGTTCCCAAAGTAGGACAAAAAGTTGCACCTAATTCCGCCTCAATGCTTTTTGCTCAGGCGGGAAGTAATCTGCCGACTAATTCAACTATTCCTATTCAA
>DATKZD010000216.1:0-4504 GCA_035528195.1 Elusimicrobiales bacterium | reverse complement strand
CGGCATCGTTTGTGTGGAGAGTTGACAATACCAAGTGTCCCGTTTCGGCTATGTTTAAAGCTGACTGTATATCCTCTAAACTACGTAATTCACCTATTAAAATTACGTTGGGATCCTGCCTCAAAATGTGCAGCAGGGCTTTCTGGAAGGAGTCCGTGTCGTTTCCTATTTCACGTTGATTAACTATGCTTTTTTTGTGCCTGTGCAGATACTCAATGGGATCTTCCACCGTCATGACATGGTAACTGAAATGATCATTTAGATAATTGATCATGTTGGCAAGGGTTGTGGATTTGCCGGAACCTGTGGGCCCTGTGACTAAAATAAGTCCCCGATTAAGTCGCATTAAATCGTAAACGACGGGCGGTAAATTTAATTTTTCAAAACTCATAAATTCCGAAGGAATTGATCGTATTGCCGCACCGACCACCCCTCGTTGTCGGTAAACGTTCATTCTTAATCTTCCCATGCCTTTTATTCCAAAGGCAAAATCAAGTTCGTTTACCGCTTCAAACCTTTGCCGATGCGAATCATTCATTAAAGAAAAAATAAGTTTTTGCGCCGACAAACCCGAAAGTTTTTCGTAAGGGGTAAATACCAGTTTTCCGTCAACTCTAAGTATGGGAGGCGCTCCGGCGGTTAGATGTAAATCGGAAGCCCGCTTTTGGTGCATTAGGACAAATAATTCGTTCATCGTCAACATAGTAAAAGATTCCTCCCAGACCATTATTCTATCAAAAAAATTGTTCTACTTTCTCTAGTTCTTTTTCTGCGTTGAAGGCAAAGGAAGTTGGGGTAGCGTTTCGGGAGAATATTTAGTTATCCCTACTTGGTTATTTGCCTCTAAAGATGTTGAAGTTTCGTATTTGGAAGTGAGTAAAAGTTCAATTGCCCAATTATTTAATCCGCGTTTTATTTTTCCTTCCTGCACATCAACCTCAAACTGATAGAATATGGGTTCAACCCTAGCTTTGGGGCGCAGGAGTTTATATTGAACTACGTAGCGGTCTTCGTAAAGCCGAGTGCCTGTCCATTCCTGCTGATGTCCCCGAGGGGCGCCGCTTGCGAAAACATTATCAAACCACTGGCTTATAGTTCCCCGTCCGTTGCCCAAATCATAATTTTTTACTATTTCAATTGCTTTTATACTTGCGTTGGCAACTATGGGAAGTTGCTGAATTGAGGAATCATCAATACCTTCTTCCTCTTCGGTTACGGGTTGTGTCTGCGGTATATTTTCCGTTACGGGAGGAACGATATTTTGCTGTTCGGAAGATTTTAAAGCGGTCTCACTGCCTGCTAGAGGTATTGTGCTTTCCGATTCCACTGCATTGGTGTCAAATTTTTCAACCGAAGAATCTTTTTTGGTACCGATAAAAAACATTGCTATAGCAAAAGCTACCATCACGGCAATTACGATAATTAAGATTTTAATTTTGGCGGTTTTTGGTTTTGCCTGTGTTAATTTTGCGTTTCCGATGGATTTGGCAACCCGTAAAGTTGAACGTTCAATTACTTCGTTTTCAGGTTGTTCTTGGTCTGCTGTTTCAGGCAGTTTATCGTCTGTTTTATTTTTTTTGTCAAATTTTTCAGGTTCTATCTGTTTTTTTGCATCTTCCCGGGGTTTTTTAAAAAATGCACCAATTTTTTCTTTTAAATTGGTCCTCGGCTTTTCTGCTTTTGCCTCCGATACTTTTTCGTCTATAAAGGTAAATTTTGGGTGTTTGGTATCGGAAACTTCTTTTTCTTCTGCCTCCTTGATTTGCTCTTGCGGAGATTTACTTATATCGGCAGCCAAAGGTTTGCTTGCACCTTCATCGGAGGGTTCTATCGTTATTTCTTCGGTTTTATGCCCTGAAATTTTTTCCTCTTTAGGCGCAGCTTCTTTTTCCCTGTGCCCCCTAACTAGCGAAACGGTGTCGTCTATCTTTACGCTTTGAGAGGTTTCTTCAGCTGGTTTTTGCTTTATTTTATCTTCCAAATCAGTTTCCAACGTTTCGGCATCTTCAAGATTTTCCTTTTCTTTTTCAATCTTATTTAAATCAATTTCAAACTCAACTTTTTCTTTTGCCACCTCTAATTTCTTCGGCTCCCGCGAGATAATTTGCTCATCTTGCGGTTGTTTAATATCGGATAAATCTTTTGGATATTCCACTTCATTTTCTTCCAAAAATTTTTGATATTCATTCTCTACGTCTTCAATGGCTTTTTTTGTTGTATCAACTTCTCCTGTGATTTTTTCGTCCTGCGGAATTTCCTCTTTTTCAGGGGGAAATTCTACTGAAGTTGAAACTTCCTCTTTCAAAATACCCTCAGGTTCTTTGATTTCTTCAGTGTCGGGAGTTTGTTGAGTTTCATATTCTGTTGACGGAGCAACAATATCCTGCTGATTTTTTTCAGGCAGGGTAAAAGTTTTTTCCTGTTTGTATTGTAACTGCTCATTTCTGTAGGCGTCTAATGCTTGCGTTATATGAGCGGGCATTTCTTCTTCGGGTTCTATTGTTACGTAACTGCTTAAGTCAATCGTTTGGAGTATTTCATTTTCTTCAAGTAAATTAGCCCATGCAGGTTTTATCTCTCCTGCAAAATTGGGTTGTCTTTTAGATTGCGATTTTGGTGTTTTTACAGCAGCTCGGTCATCTGTCTTAACGCCAAAACGGCTTGTGCGGGGTTTATTAAAATCTTTTAAATTTTTTTCTATTTTTTGTTCGGTTTCTTGCAGTCTTTCCTTAAGCTGCTTAATTAGAGACAAATAGTCTGTGCGTGAGAAATTGTTTTCAGTGTTGGTTTCTTTTTCTCTTTCTTGAGCGTTATCGTCTGCAAATTCGTTATTTTCGTTTTGTACGTCTTCCACTCTATAAACGTTGCCCTTTTCGTGTTTTATTTGCATAGGAGTTTCTTCTTTCTTCTGATTTTTAAAGTCAGAAATTAGCTCTTGTGGAGATTCTTCTACAATATCGGACGGAGGAAGAAATCTTAACATATCCTGGAAGCTTTTAGCGGGTTTCCAATCATCTGAACTGTGCCCCAAACAAGCTTCAGGGCAAAGCAAACTTTCCGACTTAAAATAATTCTTACTCACCAATTCTTTAGGTTCATAAGGTCCGTGAATGCGCCCTTGGTAATAAATCCAGTATTTTGTCATTTTCAATCACATAAACCGATGGCTTTTAAAATTCTCTCTAAAGTCGCACTTTTGCCTATATACTCAATCATCTTAAAAAGAGTCGGCCCTTGAGTCCTGCCACTTACTGCAAGCCGTAAGGGATGAAATATCTGCCCCGTTTTTATTTGATTTTCCTTTGCGTAATCACGGGTAGCTTGTTCTATGGCGCTTTCGGAAAAATCATTTAGTTTTTCGTAACGCAATTTTATTTCCCCCAGTAATTGTCCGACATCGGGTTTTTTAAATATCTTTTTAACGTCTTCGTCCCTGTAGGTTATTTTATCGGTGAAGAAAAACTCAATCAAGTGCGGTATTTCGCTTAAAAGTTTGTATTTTTCCTGCTCAAGGGCAATTATTTGAGTTAATTTTTCATCTGATACATTAATTTCTATGCCTGCCTTTTCTATAAAAGGCATTGCCAAATCTTTTAAACCTTCAGGCGAGAGCATTCTTATGTACTCTCCATTCATCCATGTAAGTTTTACAAGATCAAACATAGAGGGGCTTTTTTGACAGCCTTTTATATCAAATTTACTTTCAAGTTCGCCTTCTTTGAAAATCTGTTGACTATCGGAAGTTGACCAGCCGAGTAAAGCAAGGTAATTTCTAAGCACTACAGGCAAAAATCCCTTGTCTTTGTATTCTATTACGTTTGTATGACCGTGACGTTTTGATAATTTGGTGCCGTCACTTGCGTGTATCATAGACAAGTGGATAAATTCGGGGGTTTTAAACCCCAAAGCTTTATAAATGTTAAATTGATGAGCCGTGTTGGTTAGATGGTCGTCGCCTCTTATGACTTGTGTGATTTTCATTAAGTAATCGTCTACAACGCATGCGAAGTTATAAGTGGGGTATCCGCTTGCCTTAACCAGTATTAAATCGTAGAGCAGTTTATTTTCAAATTTAACTTCTCCTCTTATTGCGTCATTAAAAACGGTTGTGCCCGACTGAGGCATTTTAAATCTAATTACGGGTTTTAGTCCTTCGTCTTCTTTTTGTTTTCTTTGTTCGGGGGTTAAGTTTCTGCATCGCATATCATATTTGGGAGGACGTTTTTCTAACTGAGCTTTTTCCCTCATATCTGCAAGTTCTTTTTCGCTGCAGTAGCAGAAGTAGGCCTTATCTTGCGATAAAAGTTTTTCAACAAAAGGTTTGTAAATTTCTTTTTCAACTCTTTTACTCTGAAGGTAAGGTCCAAAGCTCCCTTTTTCTTCGCCGTTTGGTGTAGGACCCTCATCCCAATCTAATCCCATCCATTTTAAACCTTCAAAAATGGACTTTTCAAACTCCGCATTTGAACGCAACTGATCCGTGTCTTCAATTCTTAAAATAAAG
>DATKZD010000215.1:0-2436 GCA_035528195.1 Elusimicrobiales bacterium | reverse complement strand
AGCAGAAATTTCAGAGGGCAGTCGGCACGTCCCAGAAACTCTGCGCGTACAACTATTGCACCTACAGGTACCATCGCAATAGCCGCCGGGTTGCAGGGCGGAGGCATAGAACCTTTTTTTGCCATAGCATATACCCGTTATAATGCCAAAGCGCTGGAAGCCATAAAGAAAGGTAAAACTCCAAACCAAAAAGACGTGTTTTATGAAGTTAATAGGTACTTTAAGCAACTTGCCGAAGAATATAAATTTTTCGGAATGAAAGAAGAAGAACTTTGGGCAAAAATAGAGCGTAACCATAAATCCCTTCGCGGGATAGAGGAAATTCCAAACAGTATTCAAAAACTTTTCCCTACAGCGCACGATGTGTCAATAGAATCGCACATAAGAATGCAGGCGGCATTTCAAAAAAGCGTAGATAATGCCGTGTCTAAAACCATCAACATGGCAAATACTGCTACCGCCGATGACGTTGAAAAAGCTTATATAATGGCCTACGATTTGGGATGTAAAGGCATAACCATATACCGCGACGGATGCAAAGCCCAGCAGGTTTTAAATTTAGACCCGAAAGAAAAAGCCCGCCAGATAGCCGAAAAAAGAAAACCTTTTGGTGTTGCTTCTCAATATTATCAGATACAAACCGGCTACGGACCTTTGCACGTTCACATTAACTATGACGATCAGGGGCCATACCAGGTTTTTACCAACATTCCGCCTTTGGGTACCGAAATAAGCGGTCTTACCTCTTTAGTAGGTATTTTACTTTCAAAGTATCTTGAACTTGCAGGCGATCCCAGAGATATTATGAGACACTTAAATTCCATTAAGGGAGACCGCCCGATAGGTTTTGGCGAAAATCATATTAACTCAATTCCTCACGCTTTAGCTGTTGCTTTAAGAAGTCATCTTAAAGCAACCGGACATTCGGCGAAAGTTACCGATTCAAACGCACGCCTTGATTTATGGGAAGCTTCGCGATCGCTTTATTGTCCCAAGTGCTACTCATCAAACGTTAGTTATCAATCAGGATGTTCCGGTCCTACCTGCCACGATTGTGGATATTCCGAATGTTCATAAAGAAGATTTATTTCTTAAAATGCCTGCCACTTCGCAATAAAGCAAAACCTTTTTTGAGGGGGCTTTTGATATCCGTATTTTTAAACTTTACGGTGTATCCCGCTTTTGCAGGCGCAGACGAAGACGTTTATAAACTTCCTACTCCTACTTACGCAAAGAGATTTTGGGGCGATTTAAAGGAACTTCCCGTAAAACCGTTTCATTGGTCTACAAAACAATGGTTGTTGGCGGGAGGAATTTTGGGAGCATCTTTTTCTGCATTTATAATAGATGACTCCATAAGGCAGCATTACCGCGACCATCGCAGCGGTTTGTTAACCGATGTAAGCACTTTCACTACTCATTTTGGCGATTATAAAATGCAAATGCCGATAATACTTTCTATATGGACATTGGCAGTCGCAACCAACAGTAGTAAACTCCATAAAATGGCGGGCGATGCGGCGGAAGCAAGTGTTATTGCCGCCGGTTTAATAACGCCGTTACTTGTTATGATAAGCGGACGCGATCTTCCAAGCGCAGACGAACATGCAATGAAGTTTGAGCCGTTTACAAGTGATAGATACGCATACCCTTCGGGGCATACTACCGCCGCTTTTGCGCTTGCAACTGTATTAGATCAAAATCTGCGCGATACTTTTGGTTACTGGCAAACTCCCCTGTTATATGCGATAGCGGCAGGTACTGCGCACTCGCGCATTTATGACCACACGCATTATTTATCCGATGTTATTTTGGGCGCCGGTATCGGTTGGGCGGTTGGATACTGGATATCCAATAAACCCAGAGGGGAAACAAAAACCACTCTTATATTCCCAACGCCTAACGGTATAGCCCTCGCCTACCGATTTTAAAATTTATTATTTTGATTTGATACGTTGCCTGCCATGAGCGAAGCAATCTATCAGGGTAAGTTAATTACACCCCAAAATCTTTAATAATTCAATTTCATTTAGTACGGGTCAGATATGGCGCCGTAAGGGTTTTATTCTTGTTTTTATTTAGCTTTGGAAGGGTTATCCTTTTTTTCCAGTTTTGCTAATTCTTTTTCCAATTTTTTTAGTTCTTCTTCCAAAGTGGCTAGTCTTTTATTTTTTTTGTTAAAATCAAATATTTCTTTATTAATCTCATTTAATGCATATTCGCATTCTTTGTCAAACGGGTTGTTTGACAAAGCTGTACGTAGTTCACCTTGTTTTCCCCTAAGTTTTGCAAGATTACCTGTAGAAATTTCTCCTTCCAGTTGCACTATTTCTGCTTGCGTGACTTTAATGTTTTCTGTTTTTGCGTATTTAGCCAGCAGTTTTGTAGTTTCGGCTTTTGTTCCGAAAGTTGTGTAATTTTCGGCAAATGATGCGG
>DATKZD010000214.1:0-2512 GCA_035528195.1 Elusimicrobiales bacterium | reverse complement strand
TGTAATAGGTGCAATTGCGGGGGCATTTTTTGCTGTTAAAACCAATCCCGATAAATTAAAAATGATTTTCTCAATAGCATTGTTTTTGAGCGCCGTTTTTACAGTTAAAAAATTCATGAGCAAAAAAAGCAGGCAAAATTTAAAAACTAAAAATGACGTTCCAAAAGAATTAGACGGAAGATTATACGATTATAAAAATAGGAAAATTATAAGATACTCGGTTGAAAATGTGCCGATTGCTCTAATGGGCACTTTACTCGGGGGGCTGCTTTCCGGTCTTATGGGAATAGGCGGCGGCATATTGAACGTTCCCGTTTTAAATCTTTTATGTAAAATGCCGATTAAAGCTGCCGGCGCAACTAGTAATTACATGCTTGCGGTAACTGCATGTGCGGGGGCAACTATTTATATTTCAAAGGGTTATCTTTTAACTGGTTTTGCCTTGCCTCTCATATTAGGGGTGGTGATGGCGAGCAGTCTAGGCGTGAAAATATTTCAAAATATAAAGTCAAAGTATATTGAAATACTACTTGCGGTAATTTTGACATTTACCGCCTTAAAGATGTTAATACAATGAGGCATATGCAAATAGGAATAAATAAAAGCATTTCAAAAGTTCTCACATTCGGTCTTATCGTATCGGTCGCTTTAATTTTATTGGCAACGGTATCTAAAAATTTACATTTGGCAAAATGGGGGCTTTACATTTTACTTCTAACTCCCGTTGCAAGACTTATCGTTGCCTCGTTTAAATTTTCAAAATCAAAAGACAAATTGTTTGCCGTAATTACGGCAATTACCGCTGTAAGCATTGTAATTTCAGCTCTAATTAATTATCATTTTTGAGATGTCTAAATTATCTGTAATAATACCTGCGGCGGGAAAAGGGATAAGATTAAAACCATGTACCAACACTATCCCAAAACCCCTTATCAACGTTGGAAACAAAGCTATATTGGGGCATATTTTAGATAAAATAAAAAAATTAAAACCCAATAGAGTTTATATCGTTATAGGACATTTGGCGCATAAAATACGCTTCTACGTCAAAAAAAAGTACCCTTCCTTAAAAGTAACTTTTGTAGAACAAAACAGAACCGAAGGACTTGGGCATGCGGTTTTAACTGCACTTAAAAAAATAAATAAAAACTCCCCTGTATTCATTATCCTTGGCGATACTATAGTATCGGATAACTTTAAACCTATCGTTAAAAAAAATAAAAATTGTATTGCGGTTAAAAAAGTTAAAAAACCAAAAAATTACGGCATAGTTGAAGTTAAAAAAAATATTATAACCCATATGGTTGAAAAACCCAAAGTGCCAAAGTCGGACCTTGCTATTGTAGGAATTTATTATTTTACAGACAGTTTTAAACTAAAGTGTTCGCTAACTACACTGCATAGAAAACACCATACAACAAAAGGGGAGTTTCAATTAACAGATGCTATGGCGGACCTAATTAATGACGGGGTTAAAATTTATGCGCACAAAATAACTTCGTGGTACGACTGCGGTAATATAAAAATGCTTTTGAAGGCAAATAAACATCTTCTCTCAAAAATGAAAACCAAAAAACTCGTAAAAAGTAAGAGCAATACAATAAAAAATCCGGTTTTTATATCCCCAAAAGCCAAAATTAAAAATTCTATTATCGGGCCTTATGTGTCTATCGGTGAAGGTGTTTTGGTGAGAAACTGTAAAATTTCAAACGCAATCATATGCCAAAATACAAAAATAAACGATGCTGATATAGAGGGCACGATAGTTCACAAAAAGAGACACCCTGCCTAAAAAATCCAAGTCTTTCTGCCGCCCATACACGTCGTTGCGAACCCTAGACACTTTCCCCCTCCGAAGTTTTTATCTTGATAGATTGCTTCGTCACTTCGTTTCTCGCAACGACATGGTGGGGGTGATAAGGAATAAATGCCATAAACCCCACGTGGTTTATGGCGGAGGGAGTTGTCCGGGAAACTCTTCCATATCGTAGCCGTCATCGGGATAATCTTTAATATAATTCTCAAGTCCCCAATGATCTTCGTACGAAAGCGCTTTTTCGTAGTATTCTACCGCCTTATTGCGGTTACCCAAAATATCTTCAATTTGACCGAGTCTTACCAAAGCCCATATAGCCCAACGGTTGGGTTTGCCCTCGAAATTCGTAGTCGGGGGTTTGCTGTCCGCCATAGTAAAAACTGCACGCAGAAAATTTTGTTTTGCAAGCTCCCAGTCTTTTTTGGCAAAATAGGCAGTTGCTTTGGCAACCAGTCCGCGGAACATATATATTTTTTTATAAAACGGCTCGCCGTTTTTAACTTTTTCCAAAAATTCATCGGTGGCAGTTATAACCCCGTCATAATTTTTATTTTCATATAAAGCCACAATTTCAACGAAATCTATCATCGGATGATTTGGATATTCCACCCTTAATTCCGAAGCCCATTTAACAGCTTCGGCGGGATTAGCATACTCGCTATCGGTTTGGGTATAAATTTCAATTAAAAGTAATTT
>DATKZD010000213.1:0-2869 GCA_035528195.1 Elusimicrobiales bacterium | reverse complement strand
AAGAAAATTCCAAATTTTTACCAACTGAAGTATTCATTTTATGCCTTTGAAATGACGAACAAATTTTTTTACCCTAACAATTGAAAATTTAGGAATTTCGCTCCGAAATTAGGCGTGCTGTAGTGAGGTATATCGTGAGCGGGGCAAAAACATATATTGAATTATATGTTTTTGAAAACCTCTAAACATACGGGACGGACTTATCCCCCGTATATCCGAACGAAAGCACAACCCTCAACAAAAACATTCGAGGGCAAGCTCCATATCGGAGCAAAAGAACAAATTTTTTTACCCCCAATAGGAATCGAACCTATATTACCAGCTTAGAAGGCTGGGGCTTTATCCATTAAGCTATGGGGGCGTAAAAAACCTCTTATATATTCTACTTAATTTATTAAGTTTGATTAAGAGCATTGCTCAAAAAGGAATATCCTAATAATTTTATGCTAAACTGTCCGATATTGAGGGATATTACATTTATGCAAAAAATAGAAACTAATGGACTGCCGATATTTAGCTGGTGCAGTAAACCCGAACGGGGCGCTTTGGAGCAGGCGGAAAACCTTGCTATGCTTAAATTTGCGTTTCGTCATATTGTTTTACTTCCCGATGCTCATCAGGGTTACGGAATGCCCATCGGAGGAGTGCTTGCCACCATAGATAACATCATTCCAAATGCCGTAGGCGTAGATATAGGTTGCGGAGTGAGAGCAGTGGAAACTTCGCTTACCGAGATAAATTCGGATACTTTAAAAGAAATCTGCACGCAGATAAAAATGGCAACGCCGCTTGGTTTTGAGCATCATAAACGTCCGCAGGGGTATATGCCCAAACTTCGCGATATGCAATTTGATGAGTTGGACGTTCCCGTTGTATCAAGGGAATTTTCTTCGGCAGACAGACAAATAGGAACACTTGGCGGGGGAAATCATTTTATTGAAATACAAAAGTCCGACACGGGTAATATATGGTTAATGCTGCACTCGGGTTCCAGACATCTTGGTTTTACAGTAGCAAATCACTACAACAAACTTGCAAAACAATTAAACGAAAAAATGTCGCAACCTCAATATGCGCGACACGGACTTGCGTTTTTACCGGTTAAGTCAAAAGAATTTCAATTATACTTAAACGAAATGAATTACTGCCTTAATTTTGCCAAAACAAACAGAGAACTTATGATGAAACGCATAAAAGAAATTTTCTGCGTTACGACGTCTGCCAAAATTTTACAGGAATTTGACGTTCATCATAATTACGCCGCCAAAGAAACTCATTTCGGCAAAGAAGTTTTTGTGCATCGCAAAGGAGCAATTTCAGCTAGAGAGGGAGAGTTGGGAATTGTTCCCGGCTCGCAGGGGACAAGTAGCTACATTGTTAAAGGTAAAGGAAATGCTTTAAGTTTTAACAGCTGCTCTCACGGCGCAGGCAGGCAGATGAGTCGCAAAGGAGCGGTAAAGAATTTATCTTTGGAAGAGGAACAAAAAAAACTATCAGGCATTTTACATTCGGTAAGAAGTGCAAAAGATTTAGACGAAGCGCCCGGCGCTTACAAAGACATAGATGAAGTTATGAGGGAGCAGGAAGATTTAGCCGAAATAGAAACCGCACTTTCGCCGTTGGCAGTTATCAAGGGTTAAGTAGTTAAGGATAAGATTAAGGGATAAGGAATAAGGGGAAAAAGGGGGGGTAATGAAAAAAATATTATTTATTTTTTTTGGCGTATTTTTTGCCGTATCTATAATTTTAGTAGATGGGGGGTATACCGCAATGCTTGATAAAAAAACCATAAGCAAAAAAGTTGAAAAATTAATGTCAGAAATGACGATAAGCGAAAAAATAGGACAAATGGTACAGGTAGATACTAATTTCATCCAAAATAAAAACGATATTAGTAAATATTTTATCGGCTCTATGTTAAGCGGAGGAGATTCTTCTCCTTCCGATATAACTGCAAAAGGCTGGGCTGCTTTTTACGACAGTTTTCAGCAACAAGCTCTTAAAACACGCCTTAAAATACCTCTTATATGTGGCGTTGATGCTTTACACGGACACAATAACGTTATTGACGCTACAATTTTTCCGCACAATATAGGATTAGGCGCAACAAGAAATCTCAAATTGGTAGAAGAAATAGGACAAATAACGGCAATGGAAGTTTCCGCTACCGGTATATACTGGACATTCGCCCCTTTTGTTTCAGTATGCAGAGATGAAAGATGGGGAAGATGCTACGAAAGTTTTAGCGAAAACCCCGAACTTACCGCACAAATGGGCGCCGCCGTAATAAAAGGTCTTCAAGGTAACAGTTTAAGCGCAAGAGACACAATTTTAGCCTGCCCTAAACATTTTGTAGGCGACGGAGGAACGTTAAACGGGAAAGATAGAGGCAATGCCGTTCTATCCGATAAACAGTTGCGGGAAATCCATCTTAAACCGTTTGTTAGCGCAATACGCGCCGGTGCAAAAACAATAATAATTGCTTTTAACAGCGTAAACGATAAAAAAATGAGCGGTAATAAGGAACTGATAACCGACCTGCTAAAAGAAGAACTGGGATTTAAAGGCTTTACTTTGTCGGACTGGGGAGCTATAAATTTTCTTTCAGACGATTACAAAGACGCAATAGAAAAAGCAATTAACGCCGGTTTGGATATGATAATGGTTCCCGATAACTATAAACTCTTTATCAAACATCTAAAAGCGTTGGTAAAAGAGGGCAAAGTTTCGCTTGAAAGAATTAATGACGCAGTAAAAAGAATACTGACGGTAAAATACGAACTGGGGCTTTTTGATAATCCTTTTGCAAACAAAAATTTATTGGTTAAAGTAGGTTCAAAACAACACAGGGCTGTCGCTTTACAGGCGG
>DATKZD010000212.1:0-2298 GCA_035528195.1 Elusimicrobiales bacterium | reverse complement strand
TAATATATTACACTTAATACCTACTAGAGCATCCTCATATTCAACATCAGCGAAGGAGATATTGGAAAATGCACCAAAAGAACTTATAAATGCAAAAAACAAATTTGGTTATACTCCCTTGCATATGTATGTAATGGGGAGAAGACCTTCTCCAGAGCATCTTTACTATCTACTTCTACATAGTTCAGAGAAAAATATAATAGTGGGTTTTGGTGTTGGGTCACTAAATAAAAATGTTTACAGCATTGTAACTCAATTCAAAGATGATACAACAGTAAAACAAAAGTTTAATGCAGCATGGCAAAAATGTACCAAGATAAAACAAGAAATAAAGAAAAAAGTTTCAGAATTTAAGCAGGAATTAGTTAAAAAAAAGAAAATCACAAAAGAGGATATGTTTAAAATGCACTCTTTGGAGATGGAGCCGTTTCTACCCAATATAGCAGGGAAAATTAGAGAAGAATCCGTATACCTTAGAGGAGAAGAGTATACTGTTAAAAACTTAAAAGGCGAAATAAAAAAATTCCTAAAATTGTTTAATGAGGCATTTAAGGAATCAACTAAACATAAAAAGTCATATGCGCAATTTGAAAAGATGGTAAAAACAGGACTAAAGCTTTATAATGAATATGTAAAAATTCAACCATCTCAAGACGGCAATAAAAGGGTAGCAGGGGATTTTTTAGATGTTTTTTTACACAATAACGGCTACATACTAAAAGAAATGCCTAAAGATAAATATCTACAGTTTGGTTACCTAGCATTGCAAGCAAGAGAGAGTAATGCTAAGTATGAAGATTTTGTGGATTTTGGGATGGATTATATTGAAAAAATCCAATGAAAAACCTAGAAAAAGAATTAGAAGACGCCCTAGAAAAGAAAACTGTACGGACTCTACAGATAACTGTGCAAATGTTTTTTATTTATAAAACTCGCTTATCTTTTCTATTGTTTTACGGGGGCGGAATTCGGGGTTTTCGTCGGGATATCCCAAACTTATAAGTAATTCGGTTTTTTGGCCTTTAGGAATTTTTAAAAATCTATTTACGCTTCGGTAAATTACCTCGTTGAATAAAGGGATATTGACGTTTGTTTTTTTTATTTTTTGGCAATGTCTTTTTATTTTGTAGAATGTAGTTGCCATTTCTCTTGCAGAAGCAAGAAACAAATCTTCATACAACGAGGTCCAAAATGATAGTACTTTGCTTAAATTGCGGTAGTTCATCCGTTAAATATCTCCTTTATGACTGGAAAAATAAAAAAACGCTCGCCAGTGGAATTGTTGAAAGAGTAACGCTTGATAATTCGGCTATTTACCACGAAGTTCCGGGCCAAGAAACGTTTACCCTAAAAAGAGAATGCCCTGACCATAAAACAGCAATTCAACTATGTTTAGACACTTTGATTCATTCTGATAACGGAGTTATTAAATCTACCGATGAAATTACCGCAGTCGGGCACCGCGTGGTTCACGGCGGAGAAAAATTTGCCAAATCGGTAGTAATAACCGAGGAAATCCTAGATGTTTTTAGAAATATTTCAGATTTAGCTCCCTTACATAACCCGCCTAATATAATGGGTATAGAAGCGGCTAAAGCGGTTATGGCAAACGTACCCCATATGGCAATAATGGACACAGCATGGCATCAAACAATGCCAAAAAAATCTTTTATGTACGCATTGCCTTACGATTGGTATGAAAAATACGGCGTAAGACGGTACGGTTTTCACGGAACATCTTTTTTATATAACGCAAAACGCGCAGCAGTTCTGCTAAAAAAAGATCCGTTTAAATGCAACCTTATAATATGCCATATCGGAAACGGCGCATCGGTAAATGCAGTTAAAGACGGAGTTTCTTACGATACCAGTATGGGTATGACTCCTTTGGAAGGGTTGGTAATGGGCACGCGCGCAGGAGATCACGATGCGGCGATAGATTTCTACATAATGAAAAAAGAAAATCTCTCCCCTAATGAAATTGACACTATTTTAAACAAAAAATCCGGAGTATATGGAATAACGGGAAAATATACCGACAGAAGAGATATAGAATTAGCCGCCGAAAAAGGTGATGAAAGGGCGCAGCTTTCCATAGACATAGAAAGTTATCGCATTAAAAAATATATAGGGGCGTATGCCGCCGCTCTTGGAAGAGTTGACGCTATTGT
Source organism: Elusimicrobiales bacterium (assembly GCA_035528195.1). GTDB lineage: Bacteria > Elusimicrobiota > Elusimicrobia > Elusimicrobiales > Elusimicrobiaceae > DATKZD01. Next base: position 127 of record DATKZD010000212.1, on the reverse strand, counting down.
TTTCACCGCTGGTGTGGGAGAAAGAGGTCCTGTTATAAGAGATAAAGTACTAAAAGATCTTGAATTTATGGGTGTTAAATACGATAAAGAAAGGAATTTTTATTCTATGACCCGTAACGCCGAAACA
>DATKZD010000211.1:0-7063 GCA_035528195.1 Elusimicrobiales bacterium | reverse complement strand
TATCGGAGGAGGATTTGCGTTTAGCAAAAAGTTACGTCCTTTTTTACTGTATCTAAATACCAATTTTGCGTATCCGTTTAAAACCACTGTTGACGGAGATAAAGTCGAATACGGAAATTATGCGGATATGTTTTTGACTGTAGAGTTGATGTTTCGAAATAATATGAGTCTCCTGTGTGAGCTTTATAAATTTTACCAATGGGAAAGCAGTATAAACGGAGTTAATATCCCAGACTCCGATGCCGATGAGCTTTTCGTAAATATGGGGGTTACCTACAACATGGAAAAAATACAGGTATTTGTAGGTTACCGCAGAGTTTTGGACGGTAAAAATACTTCCGCATACGATGCTTTTTTATCTGCAATAAGTTGGGTGTTTTAATTTGCTAAAGTTTCAATATGGAAAGTCAAACATTACAAACGTTAGTTACATGGTCTGTTTTCGGGGTTTTTTGGATAATCGCATTTTTGATTATGCGCGCATTGGTTTTATGGTACTGGAAAATAGACAAAATAGTAGAAACCCTTAAAAAAATAGAAAAACACCTCTCCAAGATGAAGTAGACCAATTCAATTTGCCTTCCGTTTTCTGTTTACCTGCTAATATCATATAATTGAATACGTGGGATTTTTTTGCCTGCACATTTAGTGCATATTTTTAATGCGGAGCCGTTATGTCAAAAGAAAAAGTGAGTTATTCTAAAACCGTTTTACTTCCAAAAACGGATTTTCCAATGAGGGCAAATCTGCCTAATCGCGAGCCATTAATTCTTGAGTTTTGGAATAAAATAAACCTCTACGAAAAAATGCTAAAAGCACGCGAAGGCAAAGATACTTTTATCTTGCACGATGGTCCCCCTTATGCCAACGGACATATACATATAGGTACGGCGTTTAACAAAATTTTAAAAGACATTACGGTAAAATCACGGGCGATGATGGGGCTGTGGAGTCCCTACGTTCCCGGTTGGGATTGCCACGGTTTACCGATAGAATTTGCCCTGATGAAAGAGATGAAAATCCACAAAAGGCACATTGAAGACGTTCCCGCATTCAGGCAGAAGGCGCGGGAATTTGCAGGCAAATTTATAGACATTCAACGCAGTGAGTTTAAGCGTCTTGGCGGAGTGGGCGACTGGGAAAATCCTTACATCACTATGAGTCCCAAATACGAAGGCGCAGTTATGGACGGTTTTTTAAATCTCTTTGAAAAGGGCTACATATATAGAGGTAAAAAATCCGTGCTTTGGTGCATTTCCTGCGAAACTGCTCTAGCCGATGCCGAAACCGAATATAAAGATAAAACCTCACATTCTATCTACGTTAAGTTTGCGATAGATAATCCTCCCAAAGAAATTTTCAAAAACGTTTCAAAAGAAAAAATTTCAATAGTGATTTGGACTACTACACCGTGGACGCTTCCCGCCAATAGGGCTTGCGCAGTTTCGCAGGAAGAAAAATACCGTTTGTTAAAAGATAAAAAGACGAACCAATACTACGTCGTTGCCGACAAACTCTCTGATAGTTTTATGTCTGCGTGCAAGTTGGAATGCGAAAAAAAGGAATTAATTTTAGGTGAAAAACTGGTAGGTCTAAAATATCGTCACCCCATATTTAGCGAACAATTGGCGCCTGTAATATACACCGATTTTGTTGATATGGAAACTGGAACGGGAGTTGTTCACATTGCGCCAAGCCACGGAGAAGATGATTTTTATGCAGGGTTAAAATGGAAACTGGATATTTTCTGCCCTGTGGATCATTGCGGCAAGTTTACATCAGAAGGGGGGGAATTTGAAGGACTTACCGTATTTGATGCAAACGATAAAGTTATTGAAAAGCTTAAAAATGAAAGTAAACTGTTGGGGCACGGAAAAATAGAACACAGTTATCCTCACTGCTGGCGATGTAAAAAACCTGTAATTTTCAGAGCGGCCGAACAGTGGTTTTTAAATATAGATCATCAGGACTTGCGTAAAAAACTCATCAAAGAAACCGACAACGTGAGTTGGATTCCTTCGGTAAGTCAGGAAAGGTTAAAAGCTATGTTAAAAAACCGTCCCGACTGGTGCCTTTCCCGACAACGTTATTGGGGAACACCTGTGCCCGTTATCTACTGCGACAAATGCAACGAAATTCAAAAAGATAAAAAATTGTTTGACGCAATACGCCAAAGGGCATATAAGGAAGGTTCGGATTTTTGGTTTACCGATAAGACGGAAAATATCGTTCCGCCTAACTATAAATGCAAATGCGGCTCTAACGAGTTTAGAAAAGAAACCGACATTTTAGACGTGTGGATGGATTCGGGAATGTCGTGGATGACGTTAAAAGAAAAAGGCGCTGCGGATAAAAAACAATATCCCTGCGACCTTTATTTAGAAGGTTCCGACCAGCATAGGGGTTGGTTTCAGACTTCCCTTATCTGTTCAACTGCAATCAACGGATATGCGCCTTACAAAGCTGTTTTAACCCACGGATTTACTTTAGACGAAGTCGGCAAGGCGATGCATAAATCAGCGGGCAATGTTGTCGCTCCCGAAAAAATCATCAAAAAGTACGGCGCTGAAATTATCCGCCTTTGGGCAACTTTAAGCGATTATTCAGATGACGTTCGTATTTCCGATACGCTATTGCAAGGTCCCATAGACATCTACAGAAAAATGAGAAATACCGTTAGGTATATGATTGCAACTCTATATGATTATGAACCCGCAAATCATAAAGTGCCCGATGATAACCTGCTTGAGGTAGACAAATACATAAAAGGCAAATTGTCTACGTTGGTATGCGGTGTTGAAAAAGATTATGCCGATTTTAAATACCGTCAGGCAATGCGAAAAGTTGCCGATTTTTGTATTTTAGATCTTTCGGCATTTTACTTTGATTCGTTAAAAGACCGCCTTTATACGCTTGGCAGAAATTCTTTGGAAAGACGTTCTGCTCAGACGGTTATATATGAAATTTTGCGCGCAGTTTTAAAACTTGCCTCCCCCGTGCTTTCGTTTACCTCTGAAGAAGCATGGCAGGAATTTCGCAAAATTCCTGCAGGTACGGATTTAAAAGAAAGCGTATTTCTTGAAGACTTCAAAGAAAATTTTGACGAGTACAAGACGAATGCTTCGCTAAAAGAAAAATGGAACAAAATTTTAGAAATACGCACAAAAATACTAAAAGAACTTGAAGTTTCGCGTCAAAAAGGCGATATCGGCTCTTCCTTGGAAGCAATGGTAATTTTTAAAACTTCGGATAGTGAAACTCTGAAATTTTTAGAAAACACTTTATCGCTTTGGCCTTCAATTACCATCGTGTCGCAGGTTAAAATTGCGAAAGAAGGTGCAAAAGAACTGGAAATAGAAGTACGTCGCGCCGAGGGAACAAAATGCCCTAGATGCTGGCAGTGGAAAACAGATATCGGCTCGTCAGAAAAATATCCCGATTTATGCGAAAGATGCGCAAACGTAATGTCTAAAGAGAAAATATAAATGCGTAAATTGTTAACTGTACCTAAAATCAACTTCAAAGTTTGGGAAATAATAACGTTGCTATCTATATTGGCGTTTGACAGGATGACGAAAATTATCGTTTGCGCTTATCCTTTGGGATACAGCAAAAAAGTCTTTAGTTTTTTTTATTTTACATATGTTCGCAATACAGGTGCGGCATTTGGAATGGGTAAAGGGTTTAATTTAGTATTTGTTTTTATTGCCGTTGTTCTAATAGTAGGGGTGCTGTATTATAAAAATTATATTGCGGGTTTTGGATTTAAGGCAAAAATTGCGACATTATTTATTTTAAGCGGTGCGGCAGGTAATTTATTTGATAGGATTTTTTACGGCTACGTAATAGATTTTTTGGATTTTCGTATATGGCCTGTTTTTAACGTTGCTGATAGTTTTATTTCCGTTGGCGGAGTACTGCTGGCTTTTGTGTTTTTACTGGGTGGTAAGGATAGTGGTAAAAATGAAAAATAAATTGAGTTAAAAAACCCTTTCCTTATAACTCCCCCTTTAACAAGGGGGAGCACTATGGTAGATTTAACAAGGGGGAGTACTATGGTAAATTTAATAAGGGGAGTTAATAGTTTCCTCTTTAAAAGGGGGAGAAACAACTAAATTAGGTGGATTAAGAAAAGAGAAAAAATGAAAATACTTAAAAATACTTTGCTTATATCGGTCGCATTCTGCCTGCTTATGTGCGGGTGTAATCCCGGGCCCGACAAACTGCTAAAAAAAGCAAACCGTCTATTTGCAGATAAAAATTATATGCAGGCGGTAACTTATTACAGCCGTGTTATAGAATTAAATCCAAATTCCGTTATGGCATATAGTAAGCGTGCAATGGCATACGAAAAAATTTTTGACAATAAAAAAGCGCTGGAAGATTATAAAAAAGCGATATCTCTAGACTCAAGTAATTTAAAGGTCTACAATAATTTGGGTTCTCTGTGCGTTAAGATAAGTCTCTACGACGATGCCGTAAAGTATCTTACCCAAGCCATCGCAATTAATCCCGAGTATCAGCTTGCCCACATCAACCGCGGTGCGGCGTATATGAAGCTTAAAAAGTATGACGCATCTTTGAGCGATTTTGGCACAGTGATAGAATTAAATCCAAAAAGCATAGTTGCTTATTACAACCGCGGATTGGTTTACGTGGAATTAAAACGCTACGCAAATGCCATAGATGATTTTAATAAAACTTTAACTTTAAATAAGAAATTTATTCGGGGATATTATGAGTTGAGTAAAGTTTATTTAGAGCAGAAAAATTACAAATCCGCTTTGGAAAATTTCAAAAAAGTAATTGCATCAGGAACACGTGATGGAATGCTTTACTATAACTCTGCGATATGCGCTTCTAATTTGGATATGAAACAAGAAGCAATTAAATACGTTGATCGCGCCCTTGAAATTACCGTTGATAATCCTGCTTTTTATGAACTGCGGGGGGATTTGACATATGAATATGACCCTGAATTTGCATGGCAAAATTATATGTATGCAGCTAATTTGGATCCTCAAAATGTTGCCAAATACCAGTCTAAAATAGACAAGATTAAAAAATACCTTACGGAGTATTCCAAAAAAGACAGCAGTGTTGAAGAAACAGATTTATAACAAAAAAATAACTAATTTTAAACAGGAGCTATTATGGGCTTGAAAAAAACTAGAAAAACTAAAAAAGCTAAAGAGACCAAAGAAGCTAAAAAAATCGGCTATACTTTACAACATGCAATGAAGGGAAAAAATATCGCATTACCTTCCATAGCCGTATGGAAAAATCAATATAAACGTAACTATAACATACAAATTACTCTGCCCGAATTTACTTCTATTTGCCCCAAAACGGGTCTTCCCGATTTCGGCATCATAACCATAGATTACGTACCTGATAAATACTGCGCCGAGTTAAAATCTTTAAAACACTATTTGCTAAGTTACCGCAATGTGGGGATATTTATGGAAAATACGGTAAATAGAATTTTAGATGATATAGTCAAATGCGTAAAACCCAAAAAAGTTATTGTCATAGGAGAGTTTACTCCCCGCGGGGGGATTAGCAGTACTATTGAAGCAACTTACGCAGCAAAAAAATAGTTTCCAAACGGTTACGTAAAATTTTTCTAGAATGTATATGTAGCAAACACGATAACCGACCGGAGAACATTATGTTTAGAAGTGCATTTTTAAAATTTACGGCAATTGTATTTTTATTTAATCTTTCCGCACCTCTATCTTCGTTTGCACTGAAAATTCCCAAAGAAATTGCAGAGGGTAGAAAGTATTTTGAAAAAAAGGAATACATAAATTCCAAAGAACAGTACGAAATGTATCTACATAAAGTTCCCGCCGATGCACCATTTTTAGACGAAACACTTTTGATGATAGGTAAAAATTTAGATTATGTAGCAAGAAAAGTGAAGGATCCTTATTTCATTAGGCAGCAGCGGGACATGTTATCAAAGCTTATAAACAAATATCCCGAAAGCATACATATCGGTGAAGCTTATATCTATCTTGGACAAAGTTACGGAGGTTTTTCGGGAGTGGAGTTGATAGAAAGTGAAATAGATTACCAAAGGGCATTAAATTATCTGGAAAGCGCATATAGAAAGTCCCGCGATAAAAGTATCAAGGCAAAAGCAATGTTTATGATGGGGCAGATTTACCAAAAGATGGAATTGAATTTCAAAGCAAAAGAGTATTATCTCGCCCTTATTGATATTTTTCCAAACTCGGAATTGGCAAAAGAAGCTTCTCAACTTTTAAAAGATATCGCTCCCGAATATGATGTTACTAAAATTAATCTTGTCACCGTAGGAAAACAACTTCTTGACGGCGGCGAATACGACCTGGCGCTTTTAGTATTTGAGCGCGCCATAAAAAAATATCCCGACACCGAAAGAGCCCATTACTCTCTAATGATGAAGGGAGTTTGCTACTTGTGGTTAAAACGTATGGAAGATGCAGAAAATACTTTAAGGCAGGCATACCGTCAATACAGAAACTCAAAGGGTGAAACGGACTTTTATCTTGCTTTCCTTTTGGAACACAGAAATAAGGTGTTGGAGGCTAAAAAGTTTTATAAAATAGCAAGCGGAGATGCCGATAATTACAAATGGGTAATAAGACAGTCAAAAAGAAGATTGGAAAATTTGAAAAGAAACAAAAAGTAAATTAGGTTCTCCTTGTTAGGGGGAACGTCAGGAAAGTCGGGTACTCTATTTATGTTCAATCAGGGGGAAAGATGATAAAAAAAATATTTAAACTGGCTGCATATTCCGCAATAGTTTTTGCTGTCGTAGCCACGGGGGCTATTTTTGCTTTTAGAGCGATGTATCCGCCCGAAAAACTTAAAGAAATTGCAACGAACAAGGCAAAGCAATACCTGCGAAGGCAAATAGATTTCAAAACAATATCAATAGGTTTATCAGGACTTAAAATGGAAACTTTTTCCATGTCTCAAAGACCTACTTTTAATGAGGGAATTATGCTCAAAGCAGGTGAGATATCCATAATGCCCAAAATACTTCCTCTATTTAGAGGTAAAGTGGAAATGG
>DATKZD010000210.1:0-2236 GCA_035528195.1 Elusimicrobiales bacterium | reverse complement strand
TCCGCAGCACTCATAACTTCTTCCACAAGATTGGGTATCAATTTCTTTTTTAGTAAGTCTAACCCTATCCGCATAGCCATTACATTCAGGGCAAGCAATAGAATCTGTTTCCCTTTCTACTCTTTCATCCAATATAATTTTTTTCATAATTACCTTTTAGAAGCTGGAAGTTTTGAGCCGCACCAAGGACAAAAATTAATAATAACATAGGAAGGTGAACCAAATATATTTATACCATATTCATTAAGTCTTTTATTATGGGTCATAAATAAATCTGGACATTCTGAACGAACTTTGTGTTGCGGACAAGTATTCGTAACATTATCTTCCATCTTTTTACAACAATATTTCATATCGAATTAATCCCTTTGTTTATTGTTGAATATATCTTACCAGAATTACCGGAAAAGTCAATAAGTATTTTCTGTTTTTTGAAGGATTTTTTCACAGTTTTTTGTATAATATATTATCGGGTTTTAATAGGCTCGTTAAAAAAGGATAGAATAAATGTATAATAATTTAGCCATAGAGACAAGGTTAGTCAAGTTGGAGTCTTCGGATTTCCTGTTTTATCCACCTTCTATTAACTCTATGGCTTTTTATTTGGGAGAATGATATGAAAAGAGATAAGATATGTGGTATTTATAGCATTACTAATACAATGAACGGTAAGAAAATAGTAGGAAGTAGTGTGGACATATTTCATAGATTTTCCACCCACAAAAACAGGCTTAAATATAACACACATAATAATCCACATTTGCAAAATGCATGGAATAAATATGGCAAAGATAATTTTGAATTGAGTGTTATTGAATCTTGCCCTGCTGAAAAATTGATAGAGCAAGAAGATTACTATATCATTAAGTTAAATACTCTGGATAGAAATTACGGGTATAATCTTACCCTGGGTAGTAGGCATACACAAAACGAAGAAAGTAAAGAAAAAATAAGACAATCTAGGCTTGGTAAAAAAATGAGCGAAGAACAAAAGAAAAAGTTATCAGAATCTCATAAAGGAAAAAATTGTGGCCGTAGAAACCCAGAATGGAGAAAAAACATATCTAATTCCCTTAAAGGAAACCAAAACCGTCTTGGCGATAAATGGTTAGAAGAAAGCCGAAAAAAATTAAGCGCATCTCTAAAAGGTAAAACTAGAAGCAATAAGCAAAAAATAAAAATGAGTGAACGCATGAAAGGTAAAAATCATCCTTTATGGGGGAAACACCATTCTGAAGAAACAAAACAAAAAATTTCTAATGCCAACAAAGGCGAAAAGAACTACAATTACGGCAAAACACTTTCAGAAGAAGTTAAACTAAAAATAAGTATAGGCAATTTAGGGAAACAACTTTCAGAAGAAACAAAACATAAAATTAGTGCTGCTAGAAAAGGAATGCGTTTTTCAGAAGAAACAAAAAGAAAAATAAGTATAGGGAATTTAGGAAAAAAGCCTTGGAATTTAGGGAAAACAATGTCTGAAGAAACACGCAAAAAGCAAAGTAAAGCCAAAATTGGTAAATGTCAGTCAAAAGAAACAACTCAAAAGCGAAGCGAATCTATGAAAAGAACATGGGCAAATAAAAAGCTATCTAGTGGGACATAACACAGGTCAACTTGCCTCTAGTCATACATCTATTGCATTCACGGCAGTTTGCCTTACACATGCCATATCCGCTAGGTTTGTCCTTCTTGTTTTTAATTATTTTGAATATGCCACTAATGCCTTTTTTACTAAAATCTGATCCGTAGATTATGAGATTTTTGATAGATTTATACGACAAGTCTTTCCTACTGGTATAACAGTAAGTTATAATTCCGTGTAACCTTAAAAGTCTAGCGATTTCTTCTGCCTTATCAACACATATCTGGGTATGAAAATCTCCGCTTTCGCCAAAACGCAAAGCCAAAAATGGTTTCTTTTTAAGACTATTGATAAACAAAAATTCACTTGCAAATTGTTCGGCAGAAACAGATTTCCAATATAGTTCCTGTCTTCTACGATAAGGCAAAGCATAAGGTCTATATCCCCGTTCAGATTTTAGTGCATAGCATTTTACGTTAGCTTTACTGGCAGCACATAGACCTAATTTACGTGAAGGACAATCCGTAGCCGCGCAAAAGTTAAATATTGCAGTTGTTGAAGGAACCTTAATATTCCCCTCATGGCATATCAGATCATTCAGTGGAGAGATTCTCTTACCTTTTCCACAACTTACAATTTTTGCGTAAGTCT
>DATKZD010000209.1:0-6407 GCA_035528195.1 Elusimicrobiales bacterium | reverse complement strand
AAATTCCTGCCGTTGTATATGGCGGAGGGAAAGATCCCATTAACATAATCATAGACCAAAAGGACGTAGATGTTTTGGTCAAAGTCGGAACCAATACCGTCATAGACTTGGAACTTTCGGGCGGAACGGAGAAAGTGATTTTGAAAGAAATCAAATATCATGTGGTAGACAGCAGTTTGTTGCATGCCGATTTTCAAAGAATTTCTATGGACAAAAAGTTGGATGTTTCTGTGCCTGTTAGAATTATAGGCGAAGCTCTGGGAATTAAAACTCACGGCGCAATACTTGACCATTCTTTGCGAGAAATTAAGTTACGTTGTCTCCCCACAAATATACCGCACGATATAGTCATAGACGTATCCGCACTGAATATTGGGGAAACCGTAAAGGTATCCGATGTTAAAGTGCCGAGCGGAGTTGAACTTACCGAAGAGCCTTTAGATAAACCTATTGTTCACTTAATCATTCCAAGAGGCGAGGAAGTGGAAGCTCCTAAAGAAGAAGGAGAAGCCGAACCTGAAGTTGTAGAAAAAGGCAAAAAAGAAAAAGAAGGCGAAGAAGGCGAAAAAGCAGGTAAGGAAGCCGGCAAAGAAAAGGGTAAAGAGCCCGCCAAAGAAAAGGGCAAAGAACAACCTAAAAAAGAGAAGAAATAAAGTTGAGCAAAATACATTTGATAGTTGGATTAGGAAACCCCGGCACCAGTTATGCCCGAACATGGCATAATGCGGGGTTTCTTCTTTTGGATTTAGTTTGTAAAAATCTAAATTTATCCGACTGGAAATCGTGGCGCAGCGTTTGCGAGTGTTTGACGGCTGAAATAAAAGGCGATAAAGTTTTGTTTTTAAAACCTACGGAATTTATGAACAATTCCGGCAGAGTTTTGGAACAGTTTATGCATTTTTATAAAATAAAACCTTCGCAAATACTTGTTTGTTACGATGATGTTAGTTTAGATTTAGGTACTTTGCGTATTCGCAAAAAAGGTTCTGCCGGCGGGCATAACGGTATTAAGGATATAATTGCCTGTTTGGGTACAGATGAATTTTTGCGTCTTAAAATAGGAATTGGCACCGCACCTTGCGCTAGCGATTGCAGAAAATATGTGTTATCAAAAATACCCAAAGCTAAAAAAAATATTTTTGATGAAACTTTAAATAAAGCTTCCGATGCGGTTTTAACCGTTTTAAACGAAGGCATAGAACCCGCTATGAATAGATTTAATTGTAGATAGGGTATTGTGGGGTGTTTCAATAATCGGCATCACTCTGCAAAGCTAAATCCCTAAAGTTACATATTTGGTAGAATATAGAAAAGTGATTTTTATGGCCCGTTCGTCTAGTGGTCCAGGACATCGCCCTCTCAAGGCGGAGATCACGGGTTCAAATCCCGTACGGGCCGATAAATTGTTCCTTTTCACAATGCGCTGCTTCTTGCGGAAAAATAAATTAATTTTTATCGTTGAAAAAGGGATTTGAAGCGAGCGCTTCTGCACGCTCTGAGTGCGGAAAAATAAATGCGAGTAATGAGCATTTATTTAGTAAGGGGAGGTTACGCAACGAGCTCTGTGAGTGTAGTAACCAAATCCCGTACGGGCCGCCATCCTTCGCCAAGGCTACGGAGTGGCAAGCCATCAAATTTGCCAAGGCTACGGAGTGGCAGTAAATAGAAAATAGACAGTTGAAAATAGATAAGGATTAAAAAATGCAAATAGGAATAATCGGTCTTCCCAACGTTGGTAAATCAAGTTTATTTAATGCGCTAACAGAAGCCGCAGCGCAGGCATCAAACTATCCGTTTACAACAATAGATCCCAATGTCGCTATAGCTCAAATTCCCGACAAACGGCTTGATAAACTTTCGGAAATTTTCAAACCCCCTAAAACAGTATATTCTTCAATAGAATTTGTAGATATCGCAGGGCTGGTTAAAGGCGCAAGTAAAGGCGAAGGACTTGGAAATAAATTTTTGGCAAATATACGACAAGTTGATGCAATCATACACGTCGTCAGGGCATTTGATAACAAAGACATAGTTCACGTTGAGGGTGAAATTAACCCCGTCAGAGACGTTGAAATAATAGAGACGGAACTTATGCTTGCAGATTTGCAAACTGTTGAAAAAATGTTGGAGAAAAACTCAAAACTTATAAGAGCAAACGACAAAACCGCAAAAGAAAAACAGCCTGTTTTGGAAAAGATACAAAAATCGCTTAACGATGGAACTCCCGTGTGGGCAATGGGGCTAAAGGCAAGCGAGCTAAAAGACATACAGCTTTTAAGCGCAAAACCTGTAGTCTACGTTGCAAATACGTCGGAAAAGGCGGATGAAAAAGTAATTGCCGAACTTAAAAATTTTGCTAAAAACAGAAACGCATCTGTTGTAGATGTTTGCGTTAAACTGGAGTCGGAAATAGCGGGATTTACTCCTGAAGAAAAAAAAGCTTTTTTGGCAGAATCGGGAAGAACATCTACCGGTTTAGATAAAGTAGTGGTATCTTCCAAAAAACTTTTAGACTTAATAGTTTTCTTTACCGTAGGAAGCGATACTGAAGTTCGTTCCTGGATAATTCCAAACGGAAGTACAGCTCCGCAAGCGGCAGGGGCTATACACACCGATTTTGAAAAAGGGTTCATTAAAGCAGATATATATTCTTATGCTGACTGTGAAAAATATCCCGACGAAAAACTCCTTCGCGAAAAAGGACTCATACGTTCCGAGGGGAAAGATTATATTATGAAGGACGGGGATATCTGCTTTTTCAAATTTAATGTCTAGTAATTTTTGTTCTTTTATACCTTCTTTTTTTTATTCCTCCCCCTTGTTAAAGGCAAAAATGTGCCTTGAATGGCACATTTTTGAAAACCCCTAAATGTATAGGACGGAGGGGAGGGGGGATTGAATATAAGGAAAAGGGGGAGCGCAATAAATAACTTACTCTATGACACAAAACACAAAAACAACAAAATCCAAAAACATTTTTTGCAGGCATTTTAATGAATGCGGGGGCTGTTCTTTGCAAGAAATGAATTACGCCAGTCAACTTCTACATAAAAAACAAAAAGCGCAAGAACTTTTTAAACCCCTTTGGGATAAGGAAATAAACATAACCCCTTCCTGCAATAAAATATACTATCGCAATAAAATGGAATTTAGTTTTGTCCGCCAAATAGATAAAACAAAAACCAAGCCCGATACCATAAGATTTTTTGAAGATAAATTAGGCCAAAAAGAAAAAGGAAGATGGGACAGAGCTTTTGAACTAACAGATTGTTATCTGCTTTCCGACGAAAGCGTTAAGTTAATTGCAGAAGTAAGGACGTGGGCGAATAAATCCAAAATCCCCTTTTATGACCAGCGTAAACATACCGGCATTTTGCGCCATTTGGTAGTAAGAGAGGCAAAAAATACCCAAGATAAAATGGTTTTGCTTATTGTCAGTAAAATTGATTTTGATAAAAATGATTTTTTGAACGCAGTTAACAAAAATTATTCTGCTACAACTATTATTATAGCTCAAAACGAAAAAGTATCCGATGTTGCTTCATTTGAAAAACCCGAAATTTTAAAAGGGGAAGGTTTTATAAAAGAAAAAATTATCCTCCCTAAATTTGAGTTTAAAGGCAAAAAATACGCCGACTGCGATATCGTATTTAGAATATCGCCAAGCAGTTTTTTTCAAACCAACACTATAACTGCGCAGGAAATTTACAATAAGGTTAGAGTGTTGTCTGCAAAAATAAATCCTTCTGTAATTTACGACCTCTACGGCGGAAGCGGAGCGTTTAGTTTTCTATGTTGCGATACGACGCCAAAAAGTATATGTGTAGAAGAGGTGGACGGCAGTATAAAAGACGGAATATATAATGCCAAAGCAAACGGTATTTCCAATGTTGAATTTGTAAACGCAAAGACAGAAGATTTTTTAAAAGAAAATAATCTGCCCGAAAATGCTTTAGTTATTTTAGATCCTCCCAGATGCGGTTTGCATCCAAAAGCTTTGGAACGTTTAACTGTGTCGGGAGTAAAAAACATTGTTTATGTTTCCTGCAATCCTAAAACGTTGTTTTGTAATTTACAGCAACTCAGTCAAAGTTATAAAATTAACTCAGTAGAGGCATTTGACTTGTTCCCCCATACCGAACATTTGGAAATGCTAACTTACTTATCGCTAAAAACCTAAACGTTTAATCTATGGAAAATATCATAAGCGGTTTAAATCCGCAACAACTTGAAGCAGTTAAACACACCGAGGGCCCTATGCTTATAGTAGCGGGTGCAGGTACGGGCAAAACAAAAACTTTGACTGCAAAAATAGCAAAATTAATCGCCAATGGTACCCCGCCATGGCGAATACTTGCAATGACATTTACAAATAAGGCGGCAAGCGAAATGCGTTCGCGCATTGAAGCGATGGTTCCGGGTTCAGGTGCAAAAGTATGGATGAATACTTTTCATTCCTTCTGCGTGAAAATTTTAAGACAACACACAAAAATGTTAAACATAAATCCCGATTTTTCTATTTACGGAGAAGCGGAACAAAAGAAAGTAATCAATGAAGTAATGAAAGAAATGGGTCTTGAAAAAGAAAAGGCCAAAGCAAGAATTTATTTAAATCTTATTTCGCGCGCCAAAGACGATTTACTTGATGCAGAGTCATACAAAATACATGCGCAGGCTTCCAATTTAGATTACAGGATAACTGCCGCAAATATTTATGCAAATTATCAAAAAAAACTCATCAATTGCGGCGCTTTGGACTTTGGGGATTTGCTTTTAAAAACTGCCACTGCGTTTAAGGAACATGCGCAGATAAGAGAGTACTATCAGGATTATTTTAAGTATGTACTGGTAGACGAATATCAAGACACAAACCACGCACAATATGTAATTACCAAAACGCTTGCGGCGAAACATAAAAACCTTTCGGTAGTAGGCGACCCCGACCAGTCCATTTATTCGTGGCGCGGCGCCGACATAAGAAACATAATGGAATTTGAGCATGATTTTCCCGATGCGAAAATAATTACACTAAAACAAAACTATCGTTCCACCGCTAATATATTAAAAGCGGCAGACAATGTCATAAAATATAACATAAACCGCAAACCCAAAGAACTTACTACTGTTAAATCGCAGGGCGACCCCGTAATAGTGCAGGAACTTGCCAATGAATCGCAGGAAGCGCGCTGGGTGGCGCAATCAATCGGTATGCTTATAAATCAAGAGGGATATTCCTTAAATGAAATTGCGATATTTTATCGCACAAATGCGCAAAGCCGTGTTTTTGAAGATGTTTTTAGAAGAAAGCAAATACCTTACCGCATCGTAGGCAGTTTGAAGTTTTATGAACGCGCAGAAGTAAAAGACGCCCTTTGTTATTTAAGACTGCTTGTAAACTCAAGTGACGATGTAAGCGTACTTCGCATAATAAATAATCCGCGAAGAGGGATAGGTAAAACCGCACAGGAAAAAATAGTAAATTTTGCCAGAGAAAAAGGGATTTCACTTTTTTCCGCCTTAAGCGAATATGACAAAATGTCTCTATCTGTAGGCGTAAAAAAATCTATTGAGGATTTTTGCGAGCTTTTTAAATCAATGCAAGAAAAGATGCAGACGGAAAGTCCCTCTTTAATACTTGAAAAAATGCTAACTCTATCGGGTTACTTGCAAAGTATACAGGATTCGGTGGAAAAAGATCCCCAAAATCTTACAAGATTAAATAACTTACAAGAACTTATAAACGCCATAAAGGAGTACGAGGCACGAAAGCAAAGCGAAAGTAATGCGCCTACCATTGCAGATTACCTACAGGAAGTAGCGCTTATAACCGCAGACGAAGTTTATGATGCAAGCGAGGGGGCGGTAACTATTATGACCGTTCATCTGGCAAAAGGACTTGAATTTGGTGCGGTGTTTTTAACGGGACTTGAAGAGGGCTTGTTTCCCATAGGCGCAGGTCAGGCATCGGACGACGAACTGGAGGAAGAACGCAGACTTTGTTACGTCGGTATGACTAGAGCTAAAAAAAATCTTTTTATGTCTTACGGCGCAACGCGAAGAACTTTTGGCAGAATGCACTCAAACCTGCCTTCCAGATTTTTATTTGAAAGCAAATTACTTGAAAGTCGTCACGACGATTACGAATTTGAAAGAGTGGAAGAAGCTCCGCAATTTATTCCTGCGGGCTCTTTGCATTCGGGCAGAAGAGTACGTCATTCGGTTTACGGAACAGGTAGAATTATATCTAAATCTGGTAGCGGCGAAAAAACCAAAATAAAAGTACTCTTTGATAAAGGCGGAGTGCAGACTTTTATGATGCAGTACGCCCCGATTGAAATTTTATAAGATGTTAAAAGTGGCATACTGTTAAGTTCTTTTTTTTCTTAATCCCCCCTCCCCCCCTTTGA
>DATKZD010000208.1:0-2070 GCA_035528195.1 Elusimicrobiales bacterium | reverse complement strand
TGGAACGCGTACCTACCAAAACAGGCTGACCGCGTTTCCAGCAATCTTGCACTTCTTCAATAATGGCGTTAAATTTTTCTTTTTCCGTCAAATAAATTACATCGGAACCGTCTTGACGGATACACGGTTTATTTGTCGGCGTTTCTATAACGTCTAATTTGTAAATTTCCCAAAATTCCCCCGCCTCGGTCATAGCGGTACCTGTCATACCCGCAAGTTTTTTATACAGCTTGAAAAAGTTTTGAAAAGTTATCGTGGCAAGCGTCTGGTTTTCTTCCTTTATCGGCATCTTTTCTTTTGCTTCAACTGCCTGATGCAATCCGTCCGACCATCGCCTGCCCGGCATAAGTCGCCCCGTAAACTCATCAACTATAATCACTTCTCCGTCTTTTACCACATATTCGTCGTCTCTGCTGTAGAGGTGATGAGCCCTCAAGGCCTGTGTTAGATGATGCACCCATTCGGCTTCTACATCGTCGTAAATATTTTTGACTCCCAAAAATTTTTCCGCTTTTTCCACGCCTTCGTCGGTAAGCGTTGCGGTATGCGCTTTTTCATCAATTATTGCGTCATAACCCTTGCCTAAATCTTCGCCGGTATATTTGGATTTAACTTCGTCTTTTTCGGTAATAAGGCGCACTTTTAAATTCGGGATAATGCGGTCTACTATGTGGTATTTATTGGTAGATTCCTCCGACGGGCCTGAAATAATCAAAGGCGTTCTTGCTTCGTCCACTAAAATTGAGTCTACCTCGTCAACAATGGCATAATTTTTTTCACGCATCACTCTTTCATTTTTATGAGTGACCATATTGTCGCGCAGATAGTCAAATCCTATTTCATTGTTGGTAACGTAAGTGATATCGCAACCATACATTTTGCGGCGTTCTTCGCTGCTCATATCGTTTGAAACGTTACCCACCGTAAATCCTAAAAATTCAAATATGGGACCCATCCATCGGGAGTCTCTTTTTGCAAGATAATCGTTTACGGTAACGATATGAACACCTTTTCCGCTCAAAGCATTTAGGTAAGCGGCTAAAGTGGCAACCAAAGTTTTACCCTCGCCGGTTCGCATCTCGGCTATTTTACCGTAATGTAAAACTATTCCGCCCAAAAGCTGAACGTCAAAATGACGCATTTTTGTGGTACGTTTACTCGCCTCGCGGGTTGCGGCAAAAGCTTCCGGCAAAATATCGTCGGGCGTTTCGCCTTTTTCAAGACGGGCTTTAAATTCTGCGGTTTTGGCTTTTAGTTCCTCGTCGGAAAGTTTTTCAAAAGCGGGCTCCAGGGAATTTATTTTATCAACAATAGGTTGAAGTTTTTTTAAATCCCGTTCGCTTTTAGTTCCGATTAATTTTTCAAGAATGTGTTTAAACATAAAAAATCGCTTCTAATATAAACCTCTAATTACATTAAACCAAAGTATTGGCTGGTAAGACAAATGGGATACAAAATAAAAGAGCCCAAAAAAATTTCGGGGCTCTTTTGTAATTGTTTAGCTTTTAGCTTATATTACTATCATCTTTTTTCTTTTTTTGATTATTCCACATGTTTGCAGTAATTTCTTTGCAATCCGCTAAATTTTTAACCAACATTAACATCTCCTCTACCTATAGCCCTTAACCATATTTTTAAATCTTGTCATCGCAATAAGCCCTCTGAAAAAATACCCTACCTTGTCTACATTGTGGAGGGCATCAATATCCCTGTATCCCAGCGTAAGAGCGCGCCGCAGATAAGAAAGAGACCTGTCCATATCTTTGCGGTATGCCCAGTAATAAGCAGAGAGGTATAAATTGGTTGTGGGATTATTGCCCCGCAAAGTATATGATTTTTCAAAATCCAGTTTTGCCAAATCCCATTCGTTGAGATACATATAAGCAAGCCCCCGTTCGGTATAAGCGGGGTAATTGCCGTTTTTATATTTTATGGCAAGAGTAAAATCTTCTATCGCTTCTTTGTACTGCCTCATTGCCATGTATGCTGTGCCTCGCCTGTATACGATGTAAGTATTTCGCGGATATTTGGCAAGTAGTGTATTAAAATCATTTATGGCTTTTTGATTCT
>DATKZD010000207.1:0-3338 GCA_035528195.1 Elusimicrobiales bacterium | reverse complement strand
CTCGATTACCTAAACTTTACTCTTTTAGGGGCAAGGTTTATGCTTATATATATGTATAGATTTACCGATGCAATCAGAAAATCGACTCAAGACGAAAATTGGTTTGCCGCATTATTCTTGGCTCTTTGTTTGCCAGATATTTGTGGTGCTTTAGAAACCCCTGAGGAAAATACTGATGTGCGTTATAAAAGGTGGTTTAACGCAAATTTAGCTCAACAGTATTCACCAATGTTCTCGGCAGAGGATTGTTATTATTTTCGCTGCAGCTGCTTACATCAAGGTTTGGATAAACATAATAGGCTTTCTCACGAGAGAATTCATTTTATCACTCCACCTCCCAATAAGAGCATAGTTCATCGCAATAAATTGAATAATGTTTTGCAGATGCAGATAGACATTTTTTGTACAGATATGGCGGACGCAGTCGATAACTGGTATGAAAATACAGCAAAAAGTAGTACTACGATACAAGAAAGAATAAATGATATTATAAAAATATATGGACCTGAGAGTTTGCAGCCATTTATTGTTTTTGGATAAAAAAAAGAGAACGAATTCCTCCAGTTCATCGGTTCAAAAACTTATAGTTAAAAAAATAAAATATGTATGCAACTGAGAAAATATTTATACATAACGAGGAATTCCCGCTGACTGAATCAAACAATGATTTGCGACAATATATTACGTCCCATCCTGAATTAGACCAAGTATATATAACTACTCATTGCGGAAAGTCACGACAGGATACACGAAATTGGCTCGAGTCTTTGTGGGAAAGATACTCTCCATATGCGGAGCCGAGATTTCTTGAACGAATGCGTTGTTTAGGCGGATTCCATCCTTTTTCCTGGCAAATGTATCTTGCCTCAGTTTTTTTAGATAAGGGGTATACGATAGAAAAGAATTTGGGTACCGGACCAGATATCCAACTTGTCATCGCAGGACGAAGGTATTGGATAGAAGCGGTGGTTACGACTCCAGGTAATGATGAACAAACCAAGGGAATGCCTATTAATGGAGATATTTATCGGTCTTTAGATCCAAGGGTTGCTCGTATAAGTAATGCGTTAACAAAAAAATATAATTACTATAAAGACAACTATCTAGGCAAATGTTGCAACACGAATGAGCCATTTATAGTAGCTATAAATGGGACTAATACCGAAACTATGTTCGGCGGTCGAGCGTTAGAAGCAACCGTTTATGCTCGCGGTAACGATGTATTTAAGAAAACAAGCACAGGTTCGTTCAGTGGTGGATTTTACGAATTACGCGGTTCAGTTTGTATACAAAAAGAAAATAGAAGTGTCATGTTACCGACAAAATATTTCTGCGATGATCTATACAAAGAAATAAGTGGGGCGATATATTGTGAGACTCATATTATTAATGCAAATAATTTCGGTCGAACACCTGAGGGCAATATATATTTAGCCGTAAATAGTTATGCTCAAAACCCACTTGGAATATTTAGTATTGGGAATATGATTTCTCGAGTAGAGGGTGGGCAAATTAATAGATTCGCATGGAAACATTCTTAAAAAAGTAGCCTCCGACCCATGTACCTCAAATTGGCCGATTGCTCAACCTCCCAAAAAGTCCTATAATGTTCTTGGAAACTTAGTCATTCTGTGTACTTAACCAGAGTGACCCGCCATGGAAACAAATAAAAATGTTCTCCAAGTTATTAATATTTAAAAATCAACAAAAAAACGGTGTTTTAAAGCGCCGTTTTTTTCTTTAAACAAACCTTGTTTTTTGGTATAATAAAATTATACATAAGGTTTATGAGTAAAAAAATTGATATAATACAACTATTTAAAAAGGTAAAGGTTGATACTTCTTGGGCATTTGCTGATAAAACAAGAAAAGAAACGAGTTATCTTACTCATGGTTACCATCGTTACCCGGCAAAATTTATTCCTCAAATTGTTTCTCGATTGATTAAAAAATATACGAAAGAGGGTGATTTGGTTGTTGACTCGTTCGGCGGTTGCGGGACAACTCTTGTTGAGTCAAAAGTCATGCGCAGATCGTCAATCGGAGTAGATATAAACCCCGTTGCTGTTTTAATGACAAAGGCAAAGAAAACTCCAATTGAGCCCACTAAAATTGAAGAGCAATTTTCGAAATTAAAAGAAAAAATTGATTCATTTAATAAGGGTACGAAAGTTAAAGCCCCTGAGCATGAAAGGATTGATTATTGGTTTAAGCTGGGAGAAAAAAGGAAACTTGCTTTTCTTTTTTCCGAAATTTCAAAAATAAAAGATCAGGATGTGCGGGATTTTTTTTATTGCGGGTTTTCAAATATTCTCAAAAATTGCTCAATTTGGCTCCAAAAAAGTAACAAACCAACAAGAGACTTAAAGAAAAAACCTGCAGATCCATTTGTTGCCTTTTCGCGACAAGTCAAGGCAATGCTACGGGGAAATGCAGATTTTTTTAATCTTTTGCAAGAGAAAAAATGTTTAAAAACTCCTTGCAATGTTTATTGCGCCGATGCCAGAAAGATACCTGCAAAATCTAATTCAGTTAGTTTAATTGTTACATCACCACCTTATGTTACTTCTTACGAATATGCTGACTTGCACCAGCTCACTGCTCTTTGGTTTGAATATACGAAAAATTTGAGCGATTTTAGAAAAAAATTTATCGGTACTGCTTATCACAATAAAAAAGAACTTGTCTTGAATAGTAAAATCGCAGAGAACATAAAAGGGGCATTATTAAAAAAAGACAAAAAAACAGCAGAGGAAGTTGCGACATATTTCAGTGAAATGAATCAAGTTTTTGAAGAAATGAAGCGGATATTGAAAAAAGGCGGACGAACTTGCATAGTAATCGGTAACACAAGTTTAAAAGGAGTAGAAATTTTAAATGCAGAAGTGTTTGTTGAACAGTTGCAAAATCTTGGATTTAAGGTTGATAATATTATAAAGCGGGAAATTCCTTCAAAAAATTTACCTTCAACAAGGAACAAAAAAACAGGTCGTTTTGCGAAAGCAACGGATAAGAAAAAAGTTTTTGCTTATCCAACAGAATATATTTTAATAATGAAAAAATTATGACAATAAAAGATTTAATCAAAATTTACGAAACGAAAAAGAAAGAATACGGTCTGCAAGCATACCGCCATATTTCAAATGTTTTGAAAGAAGCAAAAGAGCAACACAAGAAAGATTTTACTGGCGATGACCATGAGCAATCTTGGCGCGCTTTTAAAGGTAAGAATTTAGAAAAACTAATTGAGTATATTATTACTGATGAAGTTCGGGCATTGGGGTTGCAAGTCGTAAATGGTAATAGTTTAGAGCGAACAAATGGCGCTAACCTGTCAA
>DATKZD010000206.1:0-4166 GCA_035528195.1 Elusimicrobiales bacterium | reverse complement strand
ACTCCGCCCGCAAACGCTTAATTATATTGTCTTTACTGCCATGCATTTTGCCTGCGGGTATTTCAAGCGTTTGCTCATTTATAGGATAACGGTATTGACGAACCATTACTACTTTTCCATTTTCCAAAACAGGCAGTACTGCAACAGCCCCGGGATGAACCAAATATTCCCTAACCGCCTTTTTACCGTTCGGAAGTAAAACGGTGTCGCTATTAAACCCTACTGCTTTTCCTTTATAGAGGGATTTTTTGCAAATTCTTTTCTCAAATAGTTTAATGTTGTCGTCGGTCATTTTCTTTACCTACTGAAATTATATTAAATAAGATATTAAATGAAAGCCAACTTCATCCATCTGCACAACCACAGCGAGTTTTCCCTTTTAGACGGTTTAATAAAGATAACCGATAATAAGGGAAGACCGTCAGAGTTTTTAAAACATCTGGCATCTGAAAAAATACCCGCAATGGCAATTACCGACCATGGCAATATGTATGGCGCTGCAGATTTCTATTTCGCCTGCAGGAAGCTCGGCATAAAGCCCATTATAGGATGCGAAGTTTATGTTGCAAAAGGTTCGCGCAAAGATAAAGAAAGAAAAAGATCAAGCGGACATTTAACGCTTCTTGCAAAAGATGCGGTAGGATATAAAAACCTAATGCTACTTGTTTCCGACGCCCATACCGAAGGTTTTTATTACGAACCCAGAACAGATTTGGAGTCTTTGGCAAAATACTCCAAAGGGCTTATAGGGCTTTCGGGGTGTTTAAAATCGCATGTATCGCAGGCATGCTTAAACGAAGATATTGATACTGCCTGTAAACTTGTAGGCGGATATACCGATATATTAGGCAAAGAAAATTTTTATATAGAACTTATGGATCACAACATTGCCGAAGAGCAAAAGGCAATGAAGGGTTTAATAGAAACCGCTAAACGCAGTAACCTCAAACTTGTTGCAACAAACGACTGCCATTACCCGAAAAAAGAAGACTATCAGGCGCAAGACATAAACATTTGTATTAGAATGGGCGCTACGTTAAATGACCCCAACCGTTTTAAAATAAACACCGACCAGCTTTATTTTAAGTCCGCTGACGAAATGATAAAACTTTTTTCACACACCCCCGAATCTTTAAAAAGCACGGTAGAAATAGCGGAAAAATGTAATGTTGAAATTGAACACGGTAAATTTATACTCCCGCATTTTGAACTGCCGAAAGAATTTTCTAAGTTATCTGCCGACGGTTACCTAAAAAAACTTTGCGTAGCGGGCTTAACTAAAAAACTCGGTGCTATTAATGAAGAATACGCCAAACGCCTTGAGTTTGAACTGGGCGTAATAGGCAAAATGAAATTCCCCGCATACTTTTTGATAGTAAGCGATTTTATAAACTATGCGCGCAGAAATAATATTCCCGTAGGCCCTGGAAGAGGTAGCGGAGCGGGATCTTTGGTATCTTTCGCACTTGATATTACAAGGGTAGATCCCATAAAAAACGGACTGCTTTTTGAAAGATTTTTAAACCCAGACCGCCTCACCATGCCCGACTTGGATATTGATTTTTCCGACGACGGACGGGGTAGAGTTATTGACTACGTAAAAAATAAATACGGACAAAAAAACGTAGCTCAAATTATTACTTTCGGTACGATAAAGGCAAAACTTGCAATAAGAGATACTGCCCGCGTGATGGGATTTACGCCTTCGGAAGCTAACCAAGTTGCACGCCTTGTGCCTTTCAGCCCCGATGCAACAATTTATAATTCACTTAAAAGCGTACCCGAACTTGCGCAAATGGCAAAAATGCCCAAGATAAAAGAATTGATAGAAAACGCTAAAAAAATAGAAGGGCTAAAAAGACATACCGGTGTACACGCCGCAGGCATTGTAGTTACCCGCGAAGACGTTAATGGATACACTCCGTTAGCACGCAGTTCGCGCGATATTATAACCACTCAATACGAAGGCGAAACTTTAGTCAAACTCGGACTTTTGAAAATAGACTTTTTAGGACTTCGCACTTTAAACGTTATAGACACCACCATAGAGTTGATTAAAAAGTTTAGGGGTAAAATAATTGATATACAGGATATCCCGATAGACGATGAAAAGACTTACAAACTCTTGCAATCTGCTAAAACGCTTGGCGTGTTTCAGTTGGAAAGTCGCGGTATGCGCGATTTAGTCAGAGCTTTAATACCGACGCAATTTACCGATATCGCCGCTTTGGTCGCTTTGTACCGCCCGGGCCCTATGCAAAGCGGAATGTTGGATTTATTCGTGCAACGTAAACACGGAAAGAAAAAAGTAATCTACGATCATCCCCTTTTAGAATCAATACTTAAAGAAACTTACGGCACTATGGTCTATCAGGAACAGGTGATGGAAATAGCAAAAAGTCTTGGCGGTTTTTCGCCCGGTGAAGCCGATACTTTAAGAAAGGCAATGGGTAAAAAACTTACCGATGTTATGGATAGCGCAAAAGAAGACTTTATCAAGGGGTGCCAAAAAAATAACATTCCGGATAAATTGGCGAGTAAAATTTTTGAACAAATGGCTCAGTTTGCAGGCTACGGATTTAATAAATCCCATTCCGTAGCTTACGGATTAATTGCATACCAAACAGCTTTTTTGAAAGCAAACTATCCTATTGAATTTATGACGGCGCTTTTAATTAGTGAAATAGGCAAAAGCGCAATCGGTTCGGAAGAGAGGGAAAACAAAATCGTTACCTATATTGACGAAGCGCGCTCTATGGGTATAGAAGTTTTACCGCCGGACGCAAATAAATCGCAATCCGATTTTTCAATAGAAAAAACTGCAGATAAAGAAATAATACGTTTTGGACTTAGGGCAATAAAAAATGTAGGCGCCGAAGCGGCATTAACAATTAAAAAATATGCCAAAGAAAGCGGCGGGTTTAAATCTTTGGAAGATTTATGCAATAAAGTGGATTTAAGGCAGATTAACAAAAGAACAATTGAGTCTTTAGCTAAATCCGGAGCATTGGATAGTTTGTCTTCGGATAAAAAACCGGAACTTTTCCGCGCTGAAGTTTTACACAATCTTGAAGAGATACTTAGCAGTGCTTCACGCACACGCCAGGATATTGCATCGGGACAAGGCAGTTTATTCGGACAGGAAGATTTGGCTTGCCTTAAACAAAACGGCAAAGAAACAGATGCCAAACCGCTTGCGGAACACGAAATGTTAAATTACGAAAAAGAGGTTTTGGGATTTTATTTTTCGGGGCATCCCCTTGCGCGCTTTTCAAAACAAATTAAAATGATATCTCCCATAAGTATAGAAGAACTCCATTTAAAAAAAGACGTGTCCACTACAGTTACAGTTGCAGGACTCATAGAACGGGTACGAAAAAAATCCACCAAACGCAGGGAACAGTGGGCATCTTTTGAACTTGAAGATATGACTGCAAGCATAAATGTAAACGTTTTCCCTAAAAATTTTCAAAAACTTGCAGATAAAATAAAAGCCGATACGGTTGTGGTCGTATCGGGAAAATTAAATGCTCAATTACAAAAGGATGCCGAAATAATCGCACAGGATATAATACCTTTTGCAACGGCTCTAAATAAATTTACAGAATCGGTCACTTTAAAACTCCCTGCCGGTACCGAAGAAAAAAAACTACAAACTTTAAATAAGTTGCTTGATAAATATCCCGGTTATTGCTTAGTGTATCTTCAAGTTGAAGCTAAAAATACCCCCCCTACTATAATAAAAACTAAAAAGACCGTAGGTTTATCTGATAAACTTTTTAATGAACTGGAAAGCTTACTGGATAAATCCTGCTGGCACATAAAAAGCGGATTAGGACGCTGAAACCGCTTTCCATAAAAACCGCAATTTAGAAAATTTGACAAATATGGGAAATTTCTGTGCTATAATATGTATGTGTTGAAAGACGTGAGTTAAGGAGCGTACTTTGCTTAAAAGAAGTTTTCTAAATTTCAATTAAGCGAGTATACGTTACTTTAAACACCGAGTTAGCGAGTTGAGTAAAGGTAGAAAAAATGAGATTAAAGATCCGAGCCTTATTGGCAGGTTGCATTAGCATTTGTGCGTTTGCCCTAAACGTATCAGGGCAAAGTCTTGATGATTTCAATAACACTTTAACCCCCGGAACCACAGCAATAGTAAAAGA
>DATKZD010000205.1:0-3393 GCA_035528195.1 Elusimicrobiales bacterium | reverse complement strand
CTTTGGGGTATGGATGGTTGCAAGAACGGAAATAGCATCTTTGTAATGCCTGCGCCCCATAAGGGCAAGAGCCTGCCCTATTACGGCTTCGGTATTTAAATAATCCTCAACGCCGAAAAAACTTACGGCTTTGAAATTTTCCAATGCTTTTTTATAATTCGCCAAACTTAAATACGCCCATCCTTTAATAAGCGACATAAATCCGTCGTAATCATCGGCTAATTTTTTCTTTTCAAAACGTTTTATTATTTCGTCGGTATTTTTAGGCCATATCAATTTTATTCGCAAATCCCTTATGGATTTATACACCTTAAGAGTTTCCGATGGGTTTCCCTGCCACAAGGCGAAAACTGCGCGGTTTTGCAAATCATCTATTTTTAACTGGGCATTTTTTGGCATTTTCACGTCACGGTATGTACGCAAAATTTGGCTGTCTTTAATTTTTATATCGTTATCGGAAGCTTTAGTTCCCACAACAAAAAGACACGAAACCGCAACGCATAACAAAATAAGTGAAACTATTTTTCTCATATTTTAAATTATCGCAAAGGCGTTGACATAAAGCAAGTTCCGTGATAAACTGTGGGGGTGAGTAAAGTTGGGTAGACAATTTAAAAACAGGGATGGTTACTTTTATAACTGTCCCTGTTTTTTTGGTTGATAGGATACGGCAATCTGTCAGTGCAAATCAATGATAGCATAGCAAGGGTAAAAGGATATTCTTACCCTGATGGATTGCTTCGCTTCGCTCGCAACGACATTCAGTGTGCAAAATTAAAAATCTAAAAGCGCCTGCGTTCCATATTTGCTAGAATTAGCTGATATGGTAAATAGTGCCCCTATGAAAATCAAACAAAATCTTTTTGGTAAAATTTCGGATAAAAAACTGTTTTGGGTAATTACAGGACTTTGCGCATTTTTGTATATCATCTTTTTGGGAATGCGCGCTTTATGGGATCCGGGAGAGTCAAGATACGGACTTATAGCCGCCGAAATGCTCGGAAATAAAGATTTCATCGTCCCGACTTTAAATAAAATCAAATACTTTGAAAAACCACCCCTTGTCTATTGGCTCAATGCCGCAAGTATGTTCGTGTTTGGAATAAACGAATTCGCCGCAAGACTGCCTACCGCAATAGGCGCAATACTAACCGTAATAGGCACTTACTTTTTTACCCGAAGGGTATTTAGCAGAGAAACAGCCATACTTTCAAGCGCTATATTATTTGCCTCTTTGGGATTTTTTGCATACAGTCAAATATCCGAACTTGAAATGCTATTCTCCTGCTTTTTATGCTGGGGATTAGGTTTTTTAATTGCAGATTTTGAAAGAGGCAAACGCCGTGCAATTCCTATACATATAGGATATCTGATGTTGGCATTTGCATGCCTAATAAAAGGTCCGCTTGCCTTTGCGTTGGCATCGGTGATAATAATAACTTACCTTACCATTACAAAACAGTGGAACCGATGGAAAAGACTCTATCCTTTTACGGGCATTCCGCTTGCATTAATCGTTACTGCGCCATGGTTTATTGCCGCAGGAATAAGGGAACCCGAGTTTTTTAAATTCTTTTTTATAAAAGAATTTGTAATGCGTTTTTTCAGCGAGACTCATTCCCGCACAGGAGACGTTTGGTATTACATTCCCATATTGATAATAGCTTTTGCTCCGTGGATAGTGGTATTTTTTAATGCGCTTAAAAAAATATGGTTTATGCGTACAGGTTTAAAACCTCACATTAGAAAAATTTTCATCTATTTGATAGTTTGGTTTTCAATATGTTTTGTTGTATTTTCTCTTTCGGGTTCTAAAAGACCGCCGTATATTCTACCTATGTTACCGCCGCTTGCAATCGTAACGGGATTTTATTTTGCAAGCATATGGAACGAAAAAGTAAAACTTAAAAAAACGCTGACAGCGCTCATACTGGTACAGTTTTTTTTGGCAATTGCACTTTTTGCCGCACCTAAATATGTCAGCCACATAACTCCAGACATACATCTTCCGCTAACATTACCATTAGTAGTACTGCTTATCGCAATTATTTCGGCATTGACTCTATTTAACAAAAGCAATGCAAAAAATTTATTCCTACTAATGTTTACGTTCGGCGTTGCATTTAACATTACTTTCTACCTGCAAAGTTCTAAATTAGATAATGTTTTTTCGCGCAAAGCTATGGCGCGTCAGATAAAAAACGCAGTTTCGTCAGAGGATTTTAAAATTTATTCTTACCATGCTAAATACGAACGCAATATGCAAAGTATGGGATTTTATACAGGAAAAAGAGTTTATATAGTAGGAGGGAAAGGCGAATTGGAATTCGGTTCAACTATTACTCCCGATGCAGATAAATACTTTCCGTCGGAACAACAGTTTTATAATGAATTTAAAAGCGATACCCGTATTTTCGTTGTCCTAAAAAAAGAACGTTTAAATATCTTAAAAGCAAGTACGCAAGCTACTTTATATCCTGCAAAAGAAAGTTATGCAGGAAAACTTATGCTAGTATCCAACAAACCGTGGGATAGTTAGGAAAATAAAAATGGTTTGTAAAATAAAAAAAAGAAAAAATATTCTGCCGTTTACAAAACCTTCCATTTCGCAGGCGGAAATACGCGAAGTTACAGACACTCTGCGTTCGGGCTGGTTGACTACAGGTCCCAAAACAGCAAAATTTACCAATCAGTTTAAAAAATTCGCAGGCGCAAAACACGCCATCGCTTTAAATTCCGCAACTGCAGGACTCCATCTTGCCTACACAACAGCAGGAATAAAACCTAAAGAAGAAATACTTACCTCCCCCCTCACTTTTTGCGCAACTGCAAACTGCGCAATACACGCAGGCACAGGGGTAAATTTTGCAGACATAAATATAGATACGCTCAACATTGATATCAACGCAATAAACTCTGCCGTCAAACCCAAAACAAAAATAATAGTTCCTATTCATTTTGCAGGACTTCCTTGCGACATTGATGCGATTAAAAAAATTGCCCGCAAAAACGGCTCTCTGGTAATAGAAGACGCCGCACACGCCACAGGCGCCGAATATAAAGGAAAGAAAATAGGTTCGTTAAGCGATATGACAGTTTTTTCGTTTCACGCCAATAAAAACCTTACTACGGGCGAAGGCGGAATGATAACCTTTAACAATCCTATATATAAGGAAAGACTGGAAATTTTATCTTTTCACGGCATAAATAAAAATGCTTTCAAAAAATATAAAAACAGAGCGCCCTATGATTTTGACGTAGAAGAAGCAGGGTTTAAATACAATATGCTTGACCTTCAGGCGGCAATAGGACTGCATCAACTTAAAAAAATTAATTCTTTTAACAAAAGACGCAGAGAAATTGCGCAAAAATACATTTGTGCTTTTAAAAATA
>DATKZD010000204.1:0-2366 GCA_035528195.1 Elusimicrobiales bacterium | reverse complement strand
AAAGTGGCTGAAGGTGTAAGGTAGTTTACTCCGTCGCCGGCTATGCGTGTTTTTAAGATAGTAGAAAACTTTATATTTTTTGAAATTTCAGGATAGAAAGAAAATTTCCAACCCATGGAGTTAAAAATAAATGCCACAATTTCTTGTGAAAATATAAGTATAAATCCGAACCCTACTTTACCTATTGACGATAGCACAAGGTCAATGTTCATCTTCTTGATTAGAAACGTCAGCATTATAGCGCCGACGGCAAGTAAAATTATTTCAAATTTTTTCATAGATTACGTCAAAAAAGGGTTTAAGAAAACTGGTCTTGAAAACTTATACACTTACATTATTCTATATTTTTAAGCGCTATCCAATACGCTGATGATTCTCTACTCCCTTGACCTTGCAATTTATAACTTGTTTAATAACTTGTCAGGAGGGTAAAATGGAGATTTTTTATGCAGTGTGTGCGGGAATAACTACGGTTGCTGTAGTGGTAATTACTTATTATTTA
The DNA here is from genome assembly GCA_035528195.1 of Elusimicrobiales bacterium. Lineage (GTDB taxonomy): Bacteria > Elusimicrobiota > Elusimicrobia > Elusimicrobiales > Elusimicrobiaceae > DATKZD01. The sequence goes on along the minus strand of DATKZD010000204.1, from coordinate 1,864 downwards.
GTCGGAACTTTGAAACAGACTAGAAAAACAGCTTGCGAGATGGAAAAGTTGACAAAAAAAGCCGGCGAATATATGGAAATCACTCAAGACGTTCTTAAAACATTTAATGCGATAGGAGAATCGTTGAGTTCCGTGTGGCTTAAGGGACTGAAATATCTAATTGCCGGTGTAACTGGCTTTACTGCGGTTAAGCAACAATTTAAAACTTCAAAAAAGGAAAGTGAAATAGAAATAGAATGAAAAAGTTTAAGTTTTTAAAAAAAATATTTACAAACATTAAATTTCAGGAGAAGAAAAATTTCCTTGTGCAACTTCCCATTTTTAAGGAGTTATCGCTAAAAGATATCGCCCGTTTGATGCGAGGACTGAAAGAAAAAACTTTCCTCAAAGATGAAATTTTGTTCAAACAGGGAGATGCCGCCCGCGCTCTGTTTATAGTATCCAAAGGCAAAGTGGATTTAAAAAAAACGAACCCCGATAACACAAGCGAAATTATAGGGCATGCCAATGCGGGGGAGTTTTTTGGCGAAATGGCTCTTTTGGAAGATATGCCCAGAACGGTAACCGCTGTTGCAACGGAAAAAACCCACGTTTTTATGCTTTTTAAAAGCACTCTGGATAATATGGTATTTGATAGGTCTAAGGCGGGAGTATCAATTATCCATTATTTGGCTAAAACTCTTTCCGCCCGCGTGAGAACGCTTACCGAAGATAAAAAATGAAAACGATAACTAAAGATATGTTCCCGATTGTAAGAAAAGGAGAATTCATACTTCCGATACTTTTGATATTGGGTTTTCTCTATCTAATAACAAAAGCGAAAGCATCTTTTTTTCCCATTATTTTAAGTACGGCGCTGGCATATTTACTACACCCTTTGGTTTCTCATTTTGAAATGAAGGGCTTTAAGCGCATTCATATTGTCGCTGCCTTATATCTTGTAGCAGGAGTTGTGATATTTTTCGCAGGAAAGTCTTTGTCTTTCGCACTAACAGAGCAAATTTCAAAATTGAAAATACAGTGGCCCCAGTATCTTGAGCAGTTTCAAACGACATATCTTAATTTTGAAGAAAAAATTGTCACACTATTTCCTTTCTCGGAAACGTACCTCAGTTGGGAGACGATTTCCCCGAAAGTACTTGTTTTGGGTGAAAAAATTCCAAATTTGGTAATCGGGGCTATTCCTGCGATAACTTTATTTTTTCTTGTACCGTTTTTTACTTTTTTTCTACTTATTGACGGCAAAAGAATAGTAAACGCTTTTTTGGATATGTTACCTTCAAAAACGGTTGAAACCTCCCTCTATATATTTTCACAGACGGATGAAAGTCTAGGTAATTATATACGAGGTATTTTATTGGAAGCAACGTCTTTGTTTGTTTTGGCATTTATAGGACTGTCATTTATGAAACTTGAGTACGCCGGGGCGGTTGCTCTAGTAATAGGGGTAACGAGTTTGGTGCCGTATTTAGGTGTTATAGTAGGTGCGATAGTTTCTTTGGTAGCCGCATACGTTCAATTTGGAACGATTATGGCAGTAATTAAAATACTGTTGTTTTTCGCGTTCCTAAAAGTTATTGACGATGCCTTTTTGGTGCCTAACATTTTAAAACGGGCGGTTAAAATTCATCCGATAGTAATTGTTTTTGCATTAACGGCAGGGGGGGAACTTTTCGGGTTATGGGGAGTTGTTTTTGCCATGCCTGTTACCTGTATGATTAAAGTTATTCTTTCAATTGCAATAGAGCTTCACAGAAGCGCATTTAACTGGAAACCCAAACTTCAGCCTGCGCGCATCAGCATACCCTATGTTTAGAGATATCAAACGAAAATAAAAGTAAAACAAAAGCATATCCACCCCGAA
>DATKZD010000203.1:0-3486 GCA_035528195.1 Elusimicrobiales bacterium | reverse complement strand
CCCGTAAATCATACTTATTAAGGAAAATACAATTAAGACAGGATGAAACGTTTGAAAACTATCTCCTTTTAAAAATCTAAATATCGCATAAAAACTGGCTATCGGCATAACGCAGGCAAGTATAATCTGCATGCTTAATGAAATTTTTGAGTAAGTGTTTCTTATCCATAGATGCAGGGGAAATAATGGCAGACGCGATGCAAAACCTATGAAAATTAAAATAAAGGCAATAAGCGAAATAGTGCGGGGGAAATTACCGCTTGCAACAGTAACCGATACCGATTGGAGATAAAAGATAATTATTCCGATAAATGCGATTAAACTTGCGCAAAAATTGAAAACAAAATATCTGTTTATGAAGGTTTTGTTCCCGCCGTTTTCCTCCAGTGCCATAATAAAATAGACGGCTACAAGAGTTACAAACCATAGGATAAAAGATAACAGAAAATCAAAACATGAAAAAAATGCCAAAAACAAACTTTCCAATATAAAAAGCCAAAAAAATGTTTCTTTGGGTTTTGTAATACGATCTTTTAAATACAAAAAGCAAAGGAAAAATATCAGTGAAGTAAATACAATTGCAGTTAATGCCAGATGGTCAACTGCTATGTGTATGCCGACGTTATAATAATCTATCCACGGAATTTTAACTTCAAATTGCAATGCGGAACTTTCAATATCAAATAAAAATATCATCAAGATGGAAAGAAACAGACATATTGCAGAAAGTAAAAGGGAAAGTTTGAAAATGTTTTTTACCCTTTTGCCGTTAATTGCTAAAAGTCCAAAAGCCGACAAAAAAGGGATTAAGATAGTTACAGTTAAAATATTCATTATTACTCCTTAAGTTTTAAACCCTATTAAATTAAATAAAACTTTTTTAGAGCGTAAGTAGAACCGCTCAGTAAATTTAGAAGTGATTTTTCCGAAAGTTTCTACAAATTTTGTAGACATTTCAGAAAATCTCTCAGTATAACTAAACGAGACGTCAAATAATTTTACCAAAGCGGTTTCAAAAAAAGATGTAAAATTAAATATCTTTTTAAACACAAACGTTAGTAAATTTTGAAATACTTGAGCTCCTAAACAAGATTTTGCGAATCTGTCATTAAAGGATATTTTTTTATTAGATGTCCAAACGTTTGCGTATTTTTTTGCGTAGAAGTATAGGATAAATAAAAATGCCGCAAAAATTGAAAAAATCAAAATGACATTACCCAAGCCCGATATTTTACTAAATCCCAGGTTAGTGCCTGAAATTAAATTTTCAAAAATATTATTGTATTTAAACATCCATCCGCTAAAAAGTATAACAATAGCCAATAATATTTGAACGATAAGCATTGCGGGATGCCCTTCTTTGAGCACAGCGTTTTTGGCAGATTCTGTTTTTGAATGAAAAATGTTTACGAAAAGTCTTGTGAAATAAAGAACATTTAAAATGTAGGCAAGTAAAATCGGTATATAAACGTTGCTTCCGGACACGTATAAGGAAAATATAATCTCTTTCTTGGAAAAAAAGCCGCAAAACGGAAAAATGCCTATCCCCGCAAGTATGGCAAAAGTAAAAGTCAGGTAGGTAACCGGCATAAAATTTCTAACTTCACCCATCTTTTTTATATCGGTGTTTTTGCAGCGGTAGACAACAGTCCCGGCGCATAAAAACAGTAATAACGAAAACATAAAATGGTTTACAAGATGGAAAATCCCCTGCCAGTAACTTCCGCCTGCAAGCGCCGCAGCGGAAAGCGCCGTTTGGCTGATTGCGGAAAATATCAATATTTTAAAAATGTTCCTGCTTGAAAGCGCCCCCAGCGCACTAACAATACCCGTTAAGGCACATAACCAAAGCATTATCGTTAGCAGATTATCCGCCTGCGTAAGAAGGGGATAGAACCTTGCAAACACAAACACGCCCAAAGACATAAAAAACATCATAAATACAGCAGAAAAAGGACGCACTGTTTCAACCGAATTTACCCATGCGCAAAAAGGAAACTGCGCAGTTTTAATGAGTATGCCTGCCAATATTAGAAAAGATGATACAAACAAAACTTTTTCGTCTAAATAATTATTGGAAATTTGCCAGAAAATTTGACTAAGCCGAAATGTACCCGTGTAATGAAAAATATAGAAAACTGCAAATAGGAATATAAAACCGGCTATGCGGTCGTAGACAAAAATTTTCGCATTATTTTCAAATTCACGGCTGGATTTAAACATCATATATAAAAAGACGGATGCAATTTCCATATAAATAAAAAGGGATAATGTGGTTGAACTTGTTGCAATTGCCATAGCGCACCCGCTTAGTACAACATAAAGGCCGATAGTAAAATTATTTTTTGGAGTTTTGGATAAAAAACCTAAGGTATATATTAAAAGCAGTAGAGACGATAAGGTAACAGTGAAAAAAATTATGATGGAGAGAGAATCAATGTACGTTCCGAATGATGCGTTTAAAAATGTTAGTTTAAACCATATTAAAGTGTTTTCAACGGGTAGGGATATTTTGTTAAGCAATCAAAAACTAAAGAATCCTGCTCGAGGTATATTTGATTATCATGCATTATTCGTTAATTGTAAATTTTGTGGAAGCTTTTTTATAAGAAGAGCAATTAAAGATCGACTAATCAATTATAGCCCTGAACAAAAGGCAAAGGTGTCCACATATACGAGACGACAGAATATATTTAAAGATGAAGGTCATTCTCCTTGCATCACTGATTCAACAACCGAAATGAAATTTCCAGAGAATAGTTTTGGTATTCATATTGAAAAAGCTATAGATAGTTTCCCTAATAATCTAGATGAAAGATGGAACAATACCCTCTTAAATTTATCTCATATTCAGAAACATTTGGGGGATCATATAAAATTCCATCCCAGAAATGACTATCCACTATTCTTCACTTTGAATACTGAAGAGATGAATTACTTTATAAAAGCTATGTATGAAGAAAAATATTTGCAAGATATTAAGTATAACGATAAAACTTCAGAAAAATCTTTTCAACTTACACCAAAGGCAATAAATAAGATAACTGAATTGGAACAAGGAAAATGGGGTCCATTAAGTAAACAAGTATTTGTTGCAATGTCTTTTAATGCAGAAAAACCTGAACTTAAGGAAATGTTTGAAAAGGGAATAAAACCTGCAATAAAAGAATGTAAATATGAAGCATTTAGAGCCGATTATCACCACCACAATAACTTGATTGATGATGTTATAGTTTCCAATATAAAAAAAAGTAAGTTTATGGTGGCAGATTTCACTGAGAATAGGAATGGTGTATATTATGAAGCAGGAATGATGAAAGGTCTTGGGCGGGAAGTAATTTATACTGTACATGAAAATGATTCAAAAAAAGTTCATTTTGATGTTGATCATATTAACAGAATAAAATGGAAAAATCCTGAAGATTTAAGAAAGAAGTTAATTGCGAGAATTCAAGCCACTATAAATTAAAACAGATGACTCAAATT
>DATKZD010000202.1:0-5703 GCA_035528195.1 Elusimicrobiales bacterium | reverse complement strand
GGTTTTTTGGTTATATATGATGATTTCGGACAAATCGGATGCAGCTTCAAAACCTATGCCTTCGGTTACAGTGGATTTTTGGCTGATAATTACTTTATTTTTTGTATAAAATTTATTTTTTTTGAAAGAATAATTTAGTTTGTCTGTAGTAAGAGACATCTTTTCTTTTATAGATTTTACTTTTACGTTTCCAATTAAAGTTATATGTTTTGTGTCTAAATTCATTAGCCCCTGTTTCGCCGTTAAATGCGAGACATTTTTCCCGTTTTCTTTAAAATATATCACAGGATACGTTAAGTCGGCGAGCGAATTATTTTCCCTAATTTGAGCTTTTTTTGCTTCAAGTACCCATTGTGCCTTGCCCTGCTGTGCCTCAAACATATATAAACCTGTCATATTTTGAGTCAGGGAGGTGTTTTTGCCCGGGATATCTGCATATTTTGAACAGGCGCAAAGGAGTACTATGAAAATCGGCAGTAGAATTTTACTCATTTTATTTATCATGATAATGGGAAAATTTCAAGCAGATTTTTTTCATCTAAAAGCCCTATCGGGCGGTTTTGAGAGTTTATAACGGGTAGATTATCTATTTTTTTTGACTTTATAATACGTGCCGCTTCTACCGCCATTGTCTCTGCCGTGACGGACACGGGGTGCGTGGTCATAACTTTTGAAAGTTTGCAATCTAATGTGTTTTTTTGTTTTTGCATTTTTCTTCTTAAATCACCATCAGTAAAAAATCCGACTAATTTACCATTACCGTCAGTTACCGAAACAGCGCCAAGTCGTGTTTTACTCATTATTACAAGTGCTTCTTTAACTGTTTTATTTTGGACAATTACGGGATTATCTTTACCCGATACCATTAAATCTTTTACCTTCAACGTAAGTATTTTCCCGATACTTCCACCCGGATGAAGTTTAGCAAAATCGGATTTTTTAAATTTTTTCAGTTTCATTAAGGCAATTGCCAACGCATCGCCTAATGCAAGCATAACGGCTGTAGAAGTTGTCGGCGCAATGTTATATGGGCATGCCTGATATTTTACGGGAGCGTATAACGTGATATCGGCTGATTTTGACAGGCGGGATTTTTTTGAACCCGTCATAGCGATTACAAATACTCCCATATCTTTTAGTATGGGGACGAGACTATTAATTTCTTTTGTCTGTCCCGAGTGCGAAAGAGCCATAACTATATCGGTAGCCGCTAATGCGCCCAAATCTCCGTGCAGGCATTCAACGGGATGAAGAAATATGGAAGGCGTACCAGTGGAGGAAAGTGTAGATGCAATTTTTCTTGCTATAAGACCGGATTTACCTATGCCTATTATGGCTGTTCTTCCACGGCAGGACGCAATTTTTTCCACAGCTTTTACGAAGCTATTGTCTAAAGTTTTTATCGTTGCCTCTATTGCTTTTGCCTCATCGTGTAAAACTTTTTTTGCGTTGGTTAAAATTTGTGTTTTTTTGTCTTTTTTCATAATTAAATCTTTTTGGAGAGATTATCTAATTTGGTTATGATGCCTGCCAGTTTTGAAACTTGGCTTAATTCTATAGAGTTTGCGCCGTCGCATAATGCTTTTTGCGGGTCCGGGTGTGTTTCCAGATAAAGTCCCGCAATTTTAATTGCGGTAGCAGCTTTTGCCAGAGGAAGTGAAAATTTAATGTCTCCTCCGCTGCAAGTTCCCTTTGCGGCGGGTTTTTGCACCGAATGTGTGCAATCAAATATAACGGGATATCCTGCTTCCTTCATTATCTCTATTGAACGCATATCAACCACTAAATTTGAGTACCCGAAAGTAGTTCCGCGTTCGGTTAGCATTATTTGTTTGTTGCCTGTGGCTTCAATTTTTTCAATTATGTTTGCCATATCCCACGGGGCCATAAACTGTCCCTTTTTTATGTTTACGGGTTTTTTTGTTTTGGCGCATGCTAAAATTAAATCGGTTTGACGGCATAAAAGAGCAGGTACCTGTAAAATATCTACGTATTGTGCCACTATTTCCGCCTGAAAAGGCTCGTGTACGTCCGCAATTAAAGGAACTTTGAGTTCGTCTTTAATTTCCTTTAAAAGTTTAATTCCTCTAACAAGTCCTATGCCTCTAAACGAGCGTATGGAAGTCCTATTTGCCTTATCAAACGATGCTTTGAGAATGAAATTTTTATTTAGGGCTTTGAATATATTTTTTAGTTTTACGGCTATGCTATGATAAGACTTTTCGCTTTCTATCACGCACGGGCCTACAATGAAATTAATCGGAGAATCATTTGCTAAAGATATGTTTTTTATTTTTACCGTCTTTTTACTTTGCGTCATTTTTATTTCCTACTTGACGAGTATTTTATGCACGCCGCCACAAAAGATTTAAACAATGGATGAGGATTAGTGGGTTTTGATTTATATTCCGGATGAAACTGTACTCCTATAAACCACGGATGATTTTTTAATTCCACTATTTCCGGTAAATTTCTTTTTTTGTAAATGCCTGTAACTACTAGACCTTTTTTTGCAAATTGTTCTATAAATTTAGGGTTCATCTCGTAGCGGTGGCGGTGTCTTTCCAGTACGCTTGTCTTTTTGTAAATTTTGTGAGCATTAGAGTTTAGTTTTAAATCAGCTTTGTAGTTTCCAAGCCGCATTGTTCCGCCTTTAGATTTTATGCTCCTTTGTTCCTCTATTAAATCTATGACAGGATACTTGGTGTGCGGTTTAAATTCCGTTGAATGGGCGCTGGTCATTGCGAGCATATTTCTTGCTGCTTCAATTACAATGCATTGCATGCCTAGGCATATTCCGAAAATAGGTTTTTTCGTTGTGCGGGCGATATTTGCGGCTTTTATTTTTCCGCATATTCCTCTTTCTCCAAATCCGCCGGGGATTAAAATTCCGTCAGCTTTATGAAGTCTTTGTTCAAAATCTTTGTCTTCAACATTTACGTAATCTATATTGACTTTGGTGTTACTTGCAAAGCCGCCGTGCATTAACGCTTCGCCGATAGATTTGTAAGCATCTTTATACTGTGTGTATTTACCTGCTACCGCAATAGTTACGGTTTTATTTAAGGAATGTATTTTTTTGATAAAGGCTTTCCATTTTGAAAACGTATTTCCCTTTGCTTTGATGCCCAAGGTAGAAAAAATTTGTTCGGTTATGCCTTGCGCCCGCAAATTTTCAGGCACGTCATAAATAGAAGGGGCATCTTTTGCCTGAATTACGGCTTCCACAGGAACGCTGCAGAAAAGGGAAATTTTATTTTTTATTTCTTTTGTTAAGGAATATCCTGTTCTGCAAATTATTATATTCGGAGTAATACCTATTGCACGTAGCGTATTTACAGAATGCTGGGTAGGTTTTGTTTTTAATTCATCGGAGCTTGCTATGTAAGGTATTAAGGTTACGTGCACGTAACAAACCTCGTTGGGATGATCAAGGCGCATTTGTCTGGCAGCTTCTAGAAATGGAAGACTTTCTATATCTCCCACCGTACCTCCGATTTCTATCAGCGTTACGTCTACGTCTTTAGCAAATTTTTCAAATCTGGATTTTATTTCATTGGTAATATGGGGAATTACCTGTACGGTAGCGCCTAAAAATTGTCCTTTACGTTCTTTTTCTATCACTTTTTGATAAATGCTTCCTGCCGTAACATTATTATGCTGCGTCATTTCTATTTCTAAAAATCTTTCGTAATACCCCAAATCCAAATCTGTTTCCGCCCCGTCTGCCGTTACATAGACTTCACCGTGCTGATACGGATTCATAGTTCCTGCATCAACATTTATGTAGGGGTCGCATTTAATCATGTTTACTTTCAGACCGTTTAATCGTAATAATTTTGCAATTGATGAACCCGATATTCCTTTACCCAGCGAACTTACCACCCCGCCGGTGATGAATATAAATTTAGACATTTTTTATCCTTTTATTTTTTTTAAGTAAACTTCTGCCTTTTTTAAATCCTGCAAGGTATCTACTGTGGGACCTTGATGAGGGGTTTCTATGCAGTAGATATCCATTCCATTTTCCAATGCCCGCAATTGCTCTAGTTTTTCTGCAATTTCAAGCTTAGATGGTTTTAATTTAATAAATTTTTCCAAAGATTTTTTCTTGAAACCGTATATTCCGTAATGTTTGCGGTAAAGCGCATTGACGGGATTTTTTTTATTCGGTATTACCGAACGTGAAAAATAAAGAGCTTTGTTTTTGTTAGTTAGTACTATTTTAACATTATTTGGATTTTTTATCTCTTTTTCCTGCGTTATTTTACAATATGCGGTTACAATATCGGCATTTGCAAGCGATTTAAGTTTTTTATGCACCTTTTTAAGAACATTTGGCTTTATAAAAGGCATATCGGCCTGAACATTTATTACGTACTTATGAGGACGATTTTTAGCTGCAATCCATGTTCTATCGGTACCTGACTTGCATGAGGGGGGAGTCATAACTGCTTTTGCGCCGAAATTTTGGCAGGTTTTGAATATTCTTTTGTCATCTGTTGCTACAATAACCTCTCCCAGTTTTGATTTTACGCAGGTTTCGTATATCCGTTGAAGTACGGTTTTATTGCCCAACTTTGCCAAAACCTTACCGGGAAATCGTTTTGATTTATATCTAGCCGGAATAACTATTAAAGTGTCTTTCATTTTGAAATATCTGTTTCCTTTTTTGAGCAATTCCGATATAGGGTCATAAAAATCGCTATCTCCGCTCCATAATACGAAAGTATCAATACCATTTTTTCAAATCACCCCAGCCCTTCGACTTGGTTCGACTACGCCCTTCGACAAGCTCAGGACTATGCTCACCACAGGTCGCTCAGGACAAGCCCTCTTTTTTCAATCCCCCCTCCCCCCCTTTATCAAGGGGGAGTTAAAGGAGACAAAAGAGAGTTAATGGAATCCCCTTGTCAACTCTACTATCTTTCTCCCCCTTGATAAAGGGGGGGAGGGGGGATTAAATTATTTTGTCAAAGAGTGTTCTGAAATATCGCATCTAAATTTACAAATTCAATGTTTCTAGTTACTTTACTGCTACTTCTTTCTGAACTATTAGAAATTTTCTAATAGTTGCAGGCATTACCCTTCTAATCCTTCTAGCAGTTCTTGTTTGGTTATAACTGCGGTGCCGAGTTTGCCTACGACTGTGCCGGCTGCTATATTTGCAAGAATACTTGCCTGTTTTAAGCTGGCTTTGCATGCAAGGGCAAGTGAAAAAACTGCAATTACGGTATCGCCTGCGCCGGTAACGTCGTAGACTTCTTTTGCTACGGTTTCGGTGTGGGTAATTCTAACAGGGGAAGTTTTTTCAAAAAGACTCATACCTTCGGGGCCCTGGGTTATCAAGACTGATTTGCAATTTAGTTTCTTTAATATTTTTTTACCCAGTTCGTTTATTGCACTTTGGTCGCGGTTACCCTTATGGTGAATACCCATACCCTGCAATGCCTCTTTGGTATTTGGAGTTAAGCACGTTACGTTTCGGTATTTTTTAAAATTTTCAACTTTAGGATCCACGGTTACAGGAACTTTGCTTTTATTACAAAGCGAAACTATCTTCTGTATGTTTTGATGCGACAGCACGCCTTTTCCGTAATCAGAAAGAATCACCGCTTTGTTTATACCAATTAAATTTTGCAGGTTACCCCTGCATTGAGCGCACAAGTTAGAAGGTAGGGGAGAGGAACTTTCCCTATCAAA
>DATKZD010000201.1:0-4343 GCA_035528195.1 Elusimicrobiales bacterium | reverse complement strand
GTTGGTAGAGCGGGCGTCTTTTAAAATATATGCGTTTCCCGTAAGTTCCAGCGAGCCCGTTATCCATTGTTTTAAACTGCGTCCATTCATAAACGAATTTGGTTTATAAAGCAGATTTAAAACGGGATGCTGGTCTATTGTTTTGCCTTGTTCATCTTTTAATAAAAAATTGGCGCTTGAAACTGTGTCTGTTATTATTGATACACACGCATATACCCACGCTTTGTCTGCATAAGCTTTGCTATACGAGTGATAGTCATGCGCCGAAGGGTCGGGAAGTCTGTTGGTGGTCAAACCAAGTTCCATAGGTGTTGGGGAAACAAATGATTTACTATACCCCAATTTTTTTATTTGCTTATCTAAAAAATTCGTTAACCAGTTCATTTTTTTTCTCCTTTTAAAACGTAATTATTTCAGGCATCATGCCTTGTTTTTTAATGTAGCTGTGTATTGCATATCTTACTGCGTCCAAAGCATGGTCGTTAAATTTAACGGGTTCTTCTAACGATTTGCCCGATGAATTTGTTTTCCATTTATAAGATTGAATTTCTTTTATTAAGTTAGCGCTGTCTTTTGTTATGTGAAGTTTAAACCGTTTGAGTGTATCTATTCCCGCTAGAACACTTTTATTGGCAGGATGGATATTAAAACCCTCACGCGAAATTTCTGCAATTCTATCGGGTTCGGCGCTATCTGCAAAAATTTCATGATGACGATTTTTTTGCGGTATTATCTTTTTTAAACGTACGATTATATCAGCATTTGTCAGCCCTGTTTCGTAAAGATATTGGCGAATGTGCGGAGTTCTGTCTTTAAAATCAACCCGTACTAGAGAAGAGGGATTATTGTATCCGAAATCCAACCCCCATATTGTTTCGTCAGGTTTACAGGGGAGTTTATCTGTAAATTCGTAATTTGAATACACCAGATTTTGAGACATTCCCCATTGCCCGAGAGCATAAATGCGGTAGTAATTTTCGTCTTGGTTTTTAAGATCTTCCAAAATTTTTATGTAGTCGGTATTTATAAAAGGATTATCTTTATAAGTGCTTTTTATTACCTCAATGTTTTTTTGCGCAATTAATTTTTTTGCTATCCAGCTGTTTGCCTCACTTGGATTTAAACTTAAAAACATTTTGTTTTTTTCTTTCGGATTTGTTTTGCCGGATAATCTTGTTAAAAGCGTTATATAGTCGCGGTAATTAAATTCGTTTGCTTCTTCCATCCAGATATAATTAAATTCCGTGCTTTTAATTTTTTCGGGATCGTCCAACGAGAAAAAATTTATTCTGTTTGAGTTTAACTCATAGTAATCTTCCGTTTTGTTATGGTTTTTCGGATTATACAACCCGTAGCTTTTAAGTAAGTCTATTACCAACCGATATGACGTCATTTTAAGTGCGGGCATAGTTTTACGTGTGATGCCTATGTTTTTATTTCGCTCGGTATCCGCCTTAAATATCAAAAGTTGCGCTATGCTATGAGATTTTGAAGAACGGGCCCCGCCTATATTTACCACAGTTCTAGCCAGTGAGTAGAAATTTCTTTTAAAAACATTGGTTATTTTTGTTTTAATGTCCGACATTATTTTTTTCCTTTTGAAATTTTGTCGCTGTCTATAAAAATAATTCTTGAATTTTGGGGCGCATCTTCCGATGCAGGTTTGCTTTTATATTTATTTGACATTCTATTGGTAAGCATTAAAATTAAAAGACTGGAATTTCCGCCTAATGCGGTGTCTATGGCCGCAAATTCCAGTTTTTTATTTAAAACCTCGTCTACTTCTTTACAAAAAGCATTATCCGTTTTAAGAAGAAAATGTATAGCAGAGGGGGGAATGCCCGATTTTTTTACCGCTTGGTTGAGATTATCACAATTACTTACAAAATGAAGAAAAACCGTTTTATTGTCCGCTTTGGATAATTTAATATCAACGCCGTCGGAAACGGAATTTTCTTTTTTTATTTTCAAACTACTTTTTTTAATTGCTTTTTTGGTTTGCGAAAATTTTTTAGGGGATTTACGAGACGTAATTTCTTTTGGTATTGCAGGGATTGGGGTGAGCGTTGTGGTTTGCCCAAGCATTCTAGCCGATTTTAAAATTGTTAATTTTTGTTTTTTGCCCTTTTGTTTTGGGGACGCATCAGTAGGTAGACTATAAGTTGTCGCCTTTTTGGAATTTGCCTTGCAGTTATGGTGTTTTTTGGATTTATTTTTCTGCGGATGTTTTTTTGTATTATGTAGAAACTTTTTTAAGTTTGATAAAACTGTCATTTGGATTATAAGCGCTTGTGTGTGCGCCTTCCTTTTATTGCGGGTTTTAAGTTTTCTAAAAAGAGGGCAAAACTACTTTCTATTGCCCTTTTTAATACTTTCTATTTTTCTGTTAAATTGGTTTTCCAAACTATTCCCTCCCCTTTATTAAAGGCACCATCTCGCTCCCCCTTGTCAAAGGGGGGGAGGGGGGATTTGAAAAACAAAAAACTTATTTAACAGAGCAACGGTTTCCTTTTTACTTACTAAACTTAAACCACTTTGTTATGACAGCTCCCACACTGTTGTTGAAATTGTATCAGATTAGATACAATCTTGTCAAGTATTTTTTTTAAATATTATCGTAACCGTTCTAAATTTTACGTAGTGTGGCATCTATTCAGAGAGTCCAATCCCCGACTATTGGAGGACAGGTATGTTGCGGTACAAGGGTTTGATTTGTTATCTGTAATTGTTTATACTTGTTACTTAAATCAAATAAGAAGTAAGAAAGTAGGCAATATATGAAAAAGATAATATTACCGGTGGTTTTTTTGTTTTTAGCGGGATGCTCCTCTAAACAGGGCACACAATTTGTAACCATAGGAACCGGCGCTATAACCGGTCTGTATTATCCAACAGGCGGGGCTATAGCCAAAATGATAAATGACAAAAAAGATATCTACAAGTTAAGTGTAAGCGTGCAGGCAACGGGGGGATCGGTTTTTAATGCAAACGCCATAATGAACGGAGATTTGGATTTCGGCGTAGTACAATCGGACAGGCAATATCAGGCAGTTAAAGGTTTGGCGGAATGGAAAGATAAAGGTCCTCAAAAAAATATAAGGGCGGTTTTCAGTATTCATACGGAAGCCGTAACGCTTGTTAGTGCAGTAGATAGTGGCATAAATTCCGTTAAAGATTTAAGGGGCAAAAGAGTAAATATAGGCAATCACGGTTCCGGTCAAAGACAAAATGCCATTGATGCGCTTAATGCCTGCGGACTGGATTTTAAAAAGGATTTAAGTGCAGAATCGGTCAAAGCGTCGGAAGCCGCCAAACTTTTGCAAGACGACAGAATTGATGCTTTTTTCTATACTGTAGGGCATCCGAGCGGAGCTATAAAGGAATCTACGGCAGGAGTTAGAAAAGTTAAATTTGTTCCCATAACCAAAACGGATAAACTTCTTGCAAAATACCCTTATTATGCCAGCGTGAAAATACCCATTAAATTGTACCCTTCGGCGACCAATACCAAAGACGTAGAAACTTTCGGCGTTAAGGCAACCTTTGTAACTTCAGCTAAAGTCTCGGAAGCGGTAGTGTATAAATTGACGAAAGAAATTTTTGAAAATTTTGATAAATTTAAAACTCTTCACCCTGCATATGCCAACTTAACCAAAGAGGATATGCTAAAAAGTCTCAGCGCTCCCCTACATCCCGGTGCGATAAGATATTATAAAGAATCAGGCCTTATTAAATAATTTAGTGTAAAAATTTCCAGCTATGAACAGTAAAGACAATATGCCCGTCTCTACGGAAGATATACTTGACCAAGAACGAGGTTTAACTCGTAAACTTCACGGAATAGAAAAATTTCTAGTGCCGACAATTGCGTTTTGTTGGAGTTTATTTCAACTCTCCATTGCAAGCTGGCTTATTTTAGATGCATTTTTTATTAGAGCAATACATTTGGCTTTTGCCTTGGCGATAGTTTTTTTGAGCACGCCTTTTTTTAAAAAAAAGCGCTTTGGCATTAAGTTTCTTTCGGAAAAAAATAAAATTCCTCACATTGATTATTTTTTGGCGGGACTGGCATGTTTTTGCGCTTTATACGTTGTCATTGATTATATCGGCATAACAACCAGATACGGATTGCCTATTTCGCGCGACATAATAGTAGGCATTGCGCTTATAGTACTTCTGTTTGATGCAACAAGGCGCGCAATAGGCCCTACACTACCTATAATTGCAACACTGTTTTGTCTCTACGCTTTTTTTGGTGCGTATATGCCCGATATTTTGGCGTTTAAAGGAGTTAGTTTATCTAGATTTATCGGGCAGATTACAATGTCTACAGAAGGCATTTA
>DATKZD010000200.1:0-4094 GCA_035528195.1 Elusimicrobiales bacterium | reverse complement strand
TGTGTTTTGTGCTTAACAACGCACATAGCGTTGCGTTAAGGAGCGGGGTTTTAGGTAGTGGTATTTACCGCTTATTGCCAAATGTTTGAAATGCGTTTTGTTTTAACGTCATATTTCCATGCCGCCTCAAGAGCGGAAACCGAATTAAACGGCTGTCCGTAAGAACGGTATAAACTTCCGGAAACATTTTTTCCGTCACGCGTGTTTTTACAGAATTGATAAAAATTATCCATTGATTTTATTTTAGTCAAAAACCTTACAATGCTGTAACTTTGCGCATACCATAATCTCACATCTTTAGCTTTAACACCTTTAAGATTTTGAAATGACATTAACTCCTTCATTTTAAAACCGTCGCCGTTTTCTATGTAGAGAAGATTTTTTTTAAGCCATGTTGGCGCCTGTCCGCTTCTCTCCGCCTGCATCATAACCGCCATTCCTTCCGAAAGCCACAGAGGGCTGGGAACTGATTTATTAAAAAAACTGTCAAAATATATATGCGTCAGTTCGTGGGCTAAAATTCCCAGCGTTTCCAACCCATTTACAAGGTACACTGTACGGTTTAAAAGATTGCTCGTACCCTGCGACCACGAAGGACGTTTGGTAAACCCGTGATAAGTTTCTTTCTTATCAAAAAGATATACCAGTACTTTATTATCCCGCAGCCATGGCGAAAATGTTACCAAATCCAGCATAAGATTATTTCTTAAAATCGTAAACATTTTTAGCACTTTTTTCAAAATAGGCGGAAATTCTTTATATATGGAAAACCCTTTTATTTTTTTTGAGGCGTAACCCTGCGGAGCAGGTTTCCAAATAGGCTTCGTTTTAAGTTTTAGTTGCATGGAAGTTTCCTCTCGTTCACTTAATGTATGGTATTCGGCAATAAGAAACGGGATCTCGGAAGGTTCTAAAATTTCTTCCGTGATAACTGAAACATAATCCGCTACATATGCAGGCGGCACTTCTTCGGCAATTTCTTCCCCCTCCAAGGGTGAGGCAGGCTGAGTTTCGTCGGGTTGTTCAGTTACAACTTCTACAACTTCAACAGATGCAGGAGATATTGAACTTTCAACATCTTCCACCGCCGTTATTAGCTCTGATGCAATTGCCTTAAGGGATATTTCCTTAAACGGATTTTCAATTCCTATAACTTTAGATATTTTACCTTTACTGAGAAAAGCATATGCAAAAGCCCCCCAAATTCCCAAAACCAATATCCAAAAAAATAATTTTAATTTCTTTTGTATGTCCATAATCAAAGTTTTTCAAAAAGGAGCAAAGTCCGTTTTTTATCGTCGTAGGGCAGGAAATAATTATCCATCAAACGTATTGCCGCATTATGCCTTGAAAGTATAGCCTGCACTTTAGCATCCAACGAATATCCTCCACCCTGATAGACCGTTAAAAATCCGTTTTTCTTAACAAGTTTCAGACATCTGGGAAGAATGTCGGTCAATTTACCCATAGCCCGTTCTATAACGATATCCGCCTTTAGAATATCGTTATGGATATCCACCCTTGCGCACACAACGTCCGTATTTTTAAGAGCAAGCTTGGATACCGCCCAGTTTAAAAATGCGCATTTACGCTCAACGGATTCTACCAAAATCACTTTTGCGTAGGGAAAAATAATTTTAAAACAAATGCCTATGTAACCTGCCCCCGCACCAACATCTGCTATTACGGGATTTGTTCTGTCTTTTAAATATGGCTTTAGTACCGACACGGCAAATGCGGCATCAGTTATGTGCCTCTGCCAAATATGGGAAGAATCCGCTACTTTTGTTAAATTTAGAAGTTCTTTCTTTGATAAAATAAGTTCAACATATTGGTTTAGCATATCTATCTGTTTTTTTGACAGACTTAAACCCCATGACTTTATTTTTTCAAGCGATTTTTTCATTTAAGTGGTCTTTTCATTTATTTTTTAGTTTCAAGTTTCTTCTACGCTTAATATGTATTGCTAAAAGTTGTAAATCGGGCGGCGTTACGCCGGGAATTCTTGAAGCCTGCCCTAAATTCTCGGGGCGTATCTGCGTTAGTTTTTGTTTAGACTCAAATAACAATCCTTTAACATTATAGCTGAAATCCCCCGGTATTATGATACTATCCATTTTAGCCAAATTTTTCGCCTGACGCACGTGCCGTTCAATGTATCCTTCATATTGAATATCAATATCTGCGGTTTTTTTAGCACGTTTTTCGGACCAGGGGGAAATATCGGCACACGGTTTGGGTGTGAAATCTTTTTTTTGCTCATTTTTTTGTTTAAAATGTTCAACCATTTTTTTGTAATTCTCAAAAGGTTTTTTGTATTTACTCGCAAGAAGCCCCAACTTGAAACCCAAATCGCAAAGGCGAATATCTGCATTATCCTGACGGAGTAACAGGCGGTATTCCGCCCTTGATGTAAACATTCTGTAAGGTTCATCAACACCTTTGGTAACCAAATCGTCTATCAAAACGCCTATATATGCCTGATTGCGCTTTAAAATAAGCGGTTCTTTTTTATTTATTTTAAGCACGGCGTTTATAGAAGCGATAAGCCCCTGGCATGCGGCCTCCTCATAACCTGTGGTGCCGTTTATCTGTCCTGCGAAATAAAGATTTGGGATTTTTTTAGTTTCCAGCGTAGGATGAAGCTGGGTCGGGTTGCAGTAATCATATTCTATTGCATAACCCGGACGAAGTATCTGCGCTTTTTTTAGGGCGGGAATAGTAGATAAAATTTTTTGCTGAATATCTTCGGGCATACTGGTAGAAAGTCCGTTTACGTAATACTCCAAAGTATCAAAACCTTCGGGTTCTAAAAATATTTGATGTTCGTCTCTGTGCGGAAATTTAACTATTTTATCCTCTATAGATGGACAGTATCTAGGACCCACCGATTTTATTTTTCCTGAATAAAGAGGGGATTTATTTAAGTTTTTTTGTATTAACTGAAAAGTTTTTTTATTCGTTCGGGTAATAAAACAGGTTCCAAAATCTTTTTTTACGGGATGATTAAAATAAGAAAAAGTTTCATACGGATTATCGCTCGGTTGAGGTTTGCATTTTTCAAAATCCACGTCTTTTGCGTTTATACGCATAGGCGTGCCGGTTTTTAACCTTGAAATTTTAAAACCCAGTTTTTTTAAACTTTCGGATAATTTATCGCTTGGAAAATGATTATATCTCCCCCCCCTATAGGTGCTTTTACCTATATGCACGACGCCTTTTAAAAAAGTTCCCGCTGTAATTATCAAAGCTTTTGTTTCATAAACGCTGCTTCGCAAAGTTTCAACTCCGCAAAGCTTTGAACCTTTAGTAATTATTTTTGACGCTTCGTCTTGGACGATGTGGAGATTTTTTTGTTTTTCCAATACGTATTTCATCCTGAACTGATACATCTTTTTATCGCACTGAGCGCGCGGGGAGTGGACTGCAGGGCCTTTGCCTGTGTTTAACATATGATAATGCAAACTTGAAGCATCGGTATTTTTCCCCATCTCTCCGCCCAAAGCATCTATTTCACGCACTATCTGTCCTTTAGCTATTCCCCCAATGGAGGGATTGCAAGACATTTGAGCAATGGTATCTAAATCCTGTGTTAAAAGAAGCGTTTTTGCGCCCATGCGTGCGGACGCCAACGCAGCTTCGCATCCTGCGTGACCTGCGCCTATAACTGTAACATCAAATTTTTCTGTGTATTTATACATTTTACTATTATTAAACTCTCTCTATTGTATGTGAAATACTTTATATTTAAAATTTCTTAAATACTCATTCCAAATTTTTCTCTCAAATTCAGTCATGTTTTCCCTAAGTGTTCTTGCTTTTTCCTTAAGTTTTGGATTGTACAGCAAATTTCGTCTTTTTGAAGGAATTGTTTCGTTAAAATTGGTCATGGTTTTAACTCTTTTAAAACCCCCCTTTTTATTCCCCCCTTGTTAAGGGGGGTAAGAAGGTTATGTACCCATATCCCCTTTAATTCCCCCTTTGCCTGCCCTCGAATTCTTTTGTCGGGGATTAAAGGGGGAGAATAATTTTATTTTCCAAGACAGAATTTTTTAAATACGACATCTAAAACGTCTTGCGAAGTTGTTTTACCA
>DATKZD010000199.1:0-4738 GCA_035528195.1 Elusimicrobiales bacterium | reverse complement strand
CAATGCTGCCCACCTCCATTGTTCATCATAGTAATTTAATTTACCGTTAATCCTCTCAATTTTCTTTAGTATCGCTTTCGCCGCTGAACTATCCTTATTCGTTAGAGCTTTTAAAGAAGTTTCTTCTTTTTTAAGTTCTTTTTCAAGACGTTTTATCTCTCTTTGCGCTTCGTCAAATATTTTCGTGCAAATATCTGCAACTTCTTTATCTGTCATATTTCCATCTGGTTTTACTGTAACTTCTTTCTTTTCAGGTTTTGGGGTTTCAGCAGAGACTGTGCTGCCTGTGGCAAATAAGAATGCAAAAATAAATCCTATTATAATTATTGGGGCTTTCATTTTCTACTACCTCCGTATTTAACAACTCTTGCAATAACACCGCATAAAAAGCGTACACAGACCTAGTTAAGCAACGGTAGCCACTCGCGATTATTGTATATTGATATTTTACCACGGAATGCATTTTATGTAAATAATTTATTTAATGCTGTAATATAACCTATTTTGATTACTTGCCTTATTGTTGTCATTTTTAAAATTTTACCCACAATACGGTAAATAATGTTGAGAAAAGAGTGCTAAAACTATAGAATAGATAGAGAGAAATCAAAATGAAACAAATAATACAAGGCACTTTAGTACTTTTAATTTTCGGTTCATTACTTGGCGGATGTAAAATTCCGCCTAATATGAAAGAATTTAATGCGTATATGAACCTTGCGCAAAGAGCCGAAAACCCCGAAGAAAAAATACGTTACTACGACAATGCACTGTCGGTATGGCGTAAAGGTATGCCGCTTGAAGCAAAAGCAAATGCTTACTGCGGCATAGGTATAGGATTTAGACAAAAAAAACAGTATGAACAGGCGCTTAGAATGATAACCGTTGCAATAACCATAATGCCGAAAAATCATATATTTCGTAACGAAAGAGCATTAGTTTACTCTGATAGGAAAGAATACGATTTAGCGCTTGAAGATGTTGAAAAATCCCTAACCGCCAACCCTAATTTTGCATCTGCATTTTTTACAAGAGGAAATATCTACTTCCAACAAAACAAATATGACGAAGCGCTAAAAGATATGAACCGTTCTATACAATTGGAGCCGAAGTTTTATCCCGTATACTCAATAAGGGCAAAAACCTATGTTGCGCTCGGAGAAGATGAAAAAGCAATTGCAGATTTTACTAAAGTAATTCGTAACAAAAAAAATAGTTCACAAGCTTATTTTGACCGTGGAACGGCGTACGGAAATACCAAAGAATACGATAGGGCAATTTATGACCTAAACAAATCCATTAAACTTGACCCTAACAATCCGCACGCATATTTATACAGGGGAATTTTTTACTTTATCCAGGGTAAATACCCTTATGCGTTAAATAGTTTTGACCGTATGTTGCGCTTGGACAAAGATTATGTAGCCGGGTATCTTTATCGCGGTTTTGCATTACTTGAAATGGGTGAGATAAAAACTGCGGAAATAAATTTTAAACAGGTAAGAAGCCGCGATATTAATAACACCGAAGCGGCTATTGGAATGGCGCTTTTATCCTACTATAAAGGCAAAAAAATGGACGGAATCTTTTTTTACAAAAAAGCCATAACTTTAAAACCTGACTACGCTCTCCCCATTAAAGAGCTTATTGCCAAGAAAGAATTTTTCTACCTGCGCCATCACGGCAAAGCGCTTGAATACCTCAAAAAAGAATACAAAAGGATATCTTCCTTTTGATAATTTTATTTCAATTACAATAGCGTTAAAACTTGTAGTTAATGTACAAGTAAAGTAATTCGTTTACGAAAGAAGCCTGCATGACACCCCTCACCTAAAAACATACTACAGGTAGTATATTTTTCAGGTGAGGGGTGTCATAATAAATCTTGTCATCGAATTACTGAACATGTACAGGAATGACATGTTATTTAGATTTAAAACAAAGGACTGCCGTTAAAGCGATAGTCCTTTGTTTATCTACAAACTATTTTATAATTAGGTTTAGCTTGCTGATATTGCTTCAACAGGGCAAGTACTTATGCATGCTCCGCAATCTACACACGTATCTTTGTTTATTATTCTTTTTTCTTCCTGTTCAGATATTGACTGAACGGGGCATACCGGTTCGCATGCTCCGCAATTTGTGCATTTTTCCGAGTCAATTATATGTGCCATTTTTTGTTCTCCCTAAAACACTAAACCGCTGTCGGTTTAGATCTATAATATCATATCCTTCTGACGACGATATATCCGCATATATGGAAATATCACCCTACTACGATTTTATTTTATTTAAAACTTAACTATTTGGCAAGGACAAATTACCTAATACCATGCCTGCGAATGTTGAATAATTTGATGACAAGAATTACGTCATATGCATAATTCGGAATTTTCTATTTATATTCCAGTTTATTTATTTTGAAGGTTTTTGTACTTTTGGCGAGAGCAACGGTAAAAGTCTCCCCTTCCCGTTTACCCAACATTGCTTGCGATAAAGGAGTATCTACAGACATAGCGCCCGAATCGGGATCGGATTCTTCCGACCCGACTAACGTATATATTAACTTTTTGCCATCAGCAACTTCTTGTAAAGTAACGGTTGCCCCTATACGAATATGCGAGCGGTCTACCTGCAGGGTATCTAAAATCTTTGAATTACCTAGCTTATTTTGGATTTCATTTATTTGCCCTAAAATCTTTTCCTGCTGTTGTTTTGCGTAAGAGTATGCAGCATTTTCACGCAAATCGCCCTGACCTGCGGCTTCAGCAATATCAATGGCTATTTTTTGCTTTTGGCACGTTAAATCATCTAAACTATCACGTAAACTTTCGTATTTTTTTCGTGTAACGTAAACATTTGACATATCAAACTACCCCCGAATTAATATAAAATCTTTTTGCAAAAATTATAGAATGTTCCTATAACGGTATACAAAAATTTGGATTTTTTCCAACACTCAATGTTCTAGACTTCCATAAATGAAACGCTCAATAAAACGGCAAAATACTTTCGTTTATTAAGCTTTATCGTTTTCTTCAACGAATTTCTTGATATCATCTAGGGATTCAAGTATCATTTTGGCTTTGTTGACGCCGAAAGAAAAAGGATATTTATCCTCCTCCATTCTTTTTAAAACCAATATTGGATTTCCTTTGAATTCTTTTTTTTCTACTATCATCTTATCTCCTTATGACATTTATATTGAACTAGGATTATACCTAAATAATACATATTTTTACCATATCAATTATTTTTTTTTATTAGGGGCAGACGAAACATAAAGGTTGTGCCTTTATCTATTTGACTGTCCACCTTAATGGTACCACCCGAGTCCTCTATTATCTTTTTTACGTGGCTTAATCCTATCCCCACGCCTTCCATTTCACCGGTGAAATTTTTCTCCACCTGATAAAATTTATCAAAAATTTTGTCATGTTCTTCCGAAGGGATACCCGAACCGTTATCGGAAAAAGAAACGTTTACAAAGCCGTCGCTTGTTGCATTGGCCGAGACGGTTATGGAAACACGTTCATTATTGTTAAATTTTACGGCATTATCGGTAAGATTTTCAAAAATATCGTTAATTTTGCGTTTACTCATTAAAACTTTAACATTTTCGGGCTTAATATCCGTCTTAACTTCTATTTTGCGGTAGGGATATATGTTTACAAATCTTCTAAAAAGAAGGTCCAAATATTTTGGTAAATCCACAACTTCTACGCTATCTTTTTGATGTTCTACAAAATTTAACAACTTATTGAAAAGCGTTCGTAAATGTCTGATTTCAACCAGTAACGAATTGACCTCTTCTAATTGCTTTTTATTTAAAACCCCAAATATGCCAGAGCGTATTAGATCGCATCTTGCAAAAAGTACGGTTAAAGGGGTTCTAAGTTTATGTGAAATAAACGATAAAAAGTTTTGCTTTAACATTTCTTCTTTCCGCTTATCGGTAACATCTCTCAACGTAAGCAGTATACCCGTAACTTCCCCCCCTAAACTTGTAATAAGATTTCTAGTAGCTTCCAAAAATAATGTTTTTGTATTTTCGGTTTCCTGCCTGGTAATATCAAAGTGAAGCGTTGTTTCCTTTGAAGCCAGTAAGTTTTCTTTACCAATGGAAACGGTGTAATTTTTGTAAATATAGTCAGCTATGTTTACGGGGACGGAACCCGATAAATTAAGCTGTTTACTTCCTGCAGAGTTGATTCTTTGGAATGCCCAGTCAATATCACAAATGACAATTCCGTCATTCATTTGGCTTACAACCGCCTCAAATTTTTCCTGATTATTTAGTTGTTTACGGTAATGGCTGAGCTTCATAAGCAGTTTAATGCGCGATGCCAAATCTTCGCTATCAACGGGGACTGACAAAAAATCATCGCATTCCAAGTCAAGGGCGCGTTTTTTTTGAACCGTTCCCCCGTGGGGAATTATTACCATAACGGGCATATGGCGCGTTTTTTTACTCAAACGAATTTTCTTTAAAAAATTCAGTCCGTCCGTATAAGAAAGTGTGATGTCAATTAATACAACATCGGGTAAATGATGCTGTGCAACATCAAAAAAATCGGCAGACGGCTCGGGAAAAATAGTCTCAAATCCCTGCTCATTTAAAAAATCTTTTAGAGGTTCAAGATTTTTATCTTTACCGTCAATGCATAAAATTTTTGGAAGTTTTATAGTCATATTGCAGCTCGTAAAATTTACTAACTCTCTAACTAAAATACCCTGT
>DATKZD010000198.1:0-6104 GCA_035528195.1 Elusimicrobiales bacterium | reverse complement strand
AAAAATTTGGATTATTCCAAACTTAAATCCAAATACGGTATCCTTTTAGACACTAGATTTTCCAATTGTCTATATAATGTTTTACCAGGCAAGCAAGTTTTTACCGCTAAAATTGAAGGTAAATCCTCTCATGCGGGTACCGAGCCCGAAAAAGGAATTTCGGCCATAGAAATTGCATCAAGCGCTATAACTAAAATGAAACTTGGCAGAATAGATGCAGAAACTTCGGCAAATGTAGGCATTATTCAAGGAGGCAATGCCGTAAATGTAGTAACGCCGGAAGTTTTTGTGTCCGGCGAAGTAAGAAGCCGAAATGCCACCAAACTCAAAAAACAGATGGATAGTATGAAAAAAGCTTTGGAGCAAGCTGTAAAATCGGCATCCAAAGAAATTGATGGAAAATTGGTCAAGCCAAAACTTGACTTTAAAATAACCGATGTTATTGCCAGCGTCAATATACCCGCTGGCGACCCTTTTTTAAAGAGAATTTTAAGTGCCGCCAAATCCCAAAATATCCCGCTGGCATTGACTCCTCACAAAGCGCCTTCGGATGCAAGTATATATTTTGCACATGGGATAAAAATTCCTAATTTGGGAACGGGACAGCGAAATCAGCATACTACAAACGAATACCTTGATTTAAAAGATTTTTTTCAGGCGGCGGAAATAGTTTTGGCAACCATATTAATGCCATGCGCAGAGCAAAAAACCGTATAAACATAAAGTAAGTAAAACAACCGCCTCTGCATCGGTTAAATTTGCTAAACTTTTTTTATAGTAAAAAACCAATATCGGAGTTAAAACGGAGGGAAGTGATATATGGAGAATAAACAACCTAGAGGACTGTGGTTTATATATGTAGTTGAAATATGGGAACGTTTTGCCTATTACGGCGTTCGCGCCATAATAATGCTTTATATGGTTAAAGGGCTGTTCTTTTCCACTCAAAAAGCCGGTCAGGTTTACGGACTTTATACAGGACTTGTGTATATGTCGGCGCTTTTGGGCGGATATATGGCAGATAGATATTTGGGCGCAAGAAAAAGTATACTTTCGGGCGCTGTTTTAATGGCTATAGGGTATTTTATAATGATGATTCCAAAGCCAATGTTCTTTTTTATTGCTATTGGATTTATCATATTCGGAAGCGGTTTCTTCAAACCCAACATCACAGCTAACCTTGGAATGCTTTACGAAAAAAGAGATTTAAGGCGCGATAGCGGATTTACTTTCTTTTATCAAAGTATAAACGTAGGCGCTATGGTTGCGCCTTTACTTTGCAGTTATCTAGGTGAAAGAGTCGGCTGGAAATACGGTTTTTTGGCATCGGGTATAGGTATGGCAATAGGAACTTTGATTTTCCTGTGGGGACAAAATAAGTACTTAGGCGACCACGGCAAGCTGCCGACATACAAACCAAAAGCTGAACAAAAAGAAGCTCAACCGCCTTTAACGCGTCAGGAGAAACATAAGGTAGCAGTTATATTTATAATGATGTTTTTCACTATTTTCTTTTGGATGGCGTTTGAGCAAAAAGGAAGTTCGCTTATGCTTTTTGCTTTTAATGATACCAATAGAATTATTCCTTTAATCAACTGGGAAATGCCTGCGGGCTGGTTTTTGGTCTTAAACCCATTTATCATAGTTATACTTGCTCCGCTTTTTTCCAAAATGTGGGTTTCTTTAGCGCGAAAAAAAATGGATCCCTCCGCACCCATAAAATTTGTTATTGGTCTTCTGTTAGCGGGACTGGGCTTTATTGCGATGATATTTGCCGCTAAAATAGTGGGAGCCACAGGCGGCAAGGTAACCGTATTTTGGCTTATGTTTGTGTATCTGTGCCACACGCTGGGAGAGTTATGTCTTTCGCCGGTTGGGCTTTCGCTTGTATCAAAACTTTCTCCTACAAGATTTCTTTCGCTTATGTTTGGCGTGTGGCTTACGGCAACTGCCATAGCCAACTACGCTGCGGGAGTTTTTGCCGGAAATTACGAAACTATGGATCACGCTAAATTTTTCATGGTTCCGGCGGCTATTTGTATCGGAGCGGCGTTTGTACTGCTTTTGTGTTCCAAATGGATTAAACGCTGGATGCACGGCGCTGACGACGATAATATAAAAGCGTAATGCAAAAAAAGAGGTTTTTTAAACAGTAGTAAAAAACAATAACAGAAATTGTGAAAAGTCGGGGGGCTTCTAAATCCCCCGACTTTTTAATTTGTCCGAAATTTTGCCTTGAGTAAGCAAAAAAAGTTAGTTGAGTTTTTTGGTTTTGAAATTATCAAACACATATTCCCCGATGCGTAAAACAAATACAATGAAAAGAACCCTCGCTATAGCTGCCGTATTTTTTACGGCATCGGCTCTGTTTGCCAAAAATGCTCTTATAGCGTCGCTTTCGGGGGAAGTTTTCGTAAAGCCCAAAAATTCCGATAAGTATACTTCGGCAAAAGCGGGAACAAATATTACAAGCGGACAAAGTTTAAAAACCTCAATAAATGGAAACGCCAGCGTTATATTTACAAACAAAATACGATTAGATATTGCTCCTTCAAGCAATTTTAAAATAGTAGGACAAAGAAGCAACGCAACAAAAATAAAAATTGCATCAGGAAAATTTAAGTTTATAATTCCCCGCCTAAAAAGAAAAGCAGTATTTGAAATTCAAACCGAAAATACTTCCTATCTGGCAAAATACGGACAGTTTGTAATAAATGTTACAGGTAAAACTTCCGACTTGCAAGTATTGTTAGGTCAGGTAAAAATCAAAAATAAAAAGTTAACCAAATTGGTTACGCAGGGACAGCATTTTAAAACTGATAAAAACGGCAACCCTATGCGACTTATATTGCTTAGCCGTAGTTTGGAAATGGAAGGGCTTGCAGACTGGTCTGCGCAAATGCACTCTAAAAACAGATTCAAGCGCCTAAACGAAAAATTAAAAAGCAGAATGCGAATTAAAACTTTTGCCTATAATAGTGCCAAAACGGAAAACAAAATTTTAGAACTTACCAGCCGCATAAAAGAAGCTGATATTGAAGCAGGTAGAACACTAAAAGATATTCACGGAAATCTAGTCAGAGTAGAACAAATACTTTTAAGGCCTTATGCCGATACCGTGCAATTTGTAAATTTGGTTAAACGTCCTTCCTATATTAATACGGCGGGAAGATTTGCATATAACGGAACGACGGTTTCTAATAGAATTGACGTACTTCAGACAAGGGTTGAGTTTAGCGAAAATCTTCCGCAAAATTTAAGCAGTTGGACAACTTTTTTTGATAAAAACAATGTAATAGCCAAGCGCGCAAATCTGGTAATGTCCAACCACATAACTGCAGGCAACATTTATATGATTGGGCTTTTGGCATACAATAAACAATACAATCCGCTAACCGATACGATAAACTCAACTTTAGAAAATAAACTTGAGACAAACGGAACACTTTATTTCGGAACGGTAAATAAATTAAATTACGATAGATTTGCTGGTTTTAAAGTAGATACACAAAACGGACTTATCGCTGACGGCAGTGTAAGAGATATATCTGCAAATACTTTAAGCGGTATTGCGTGGGCGCAAAACCCCAACGCTACAGGCGGATGGAACGAACTTAATCCTTTAAATCAGGATATAAGACAAAAGCTTAAAACAAGCGGAGATGATATACTTTTTCAATACAAAGCCGAACCCTATTGCGTAGGCGCAAACTGTTTAGTTTCGCAAAACCGCCTGTGGCTTGCCAAAGAGTATTACGTTATTTCAAACGAAGGGCAGGTTTTAAATAAAAAAGACTTTACTAATTCTAATGTTAATCCGATGACTCTTGCGCAAAACACAGCCGGACAATTTACATTTTACGTTAAGGAAGATACGGGCAGTTTTTCGTGGGCGCAAGTTTCAGATACCGATGCAAACATTCCCATCGGTGCAGGATTTACCAATCCCAATGCTCAAAATATAGATTTGGTTTTGATACCTGATGTTCCATATCAAGCAGTAGAAAAAATGTTTCCCGCAATGGACGTTGTATATGACTAAAACAAAACTTTATTTTTGTCTCATTTTAACGGTGTTTACTTTAACTAACGCTTTTGGCGCTATAGATTTTTCTGCCGAAACAAGCCGAATGGCAACCCAAATAATATCAGACCCCGGAAGATTTTTCTTTGAAACTCAACAGGATTTAGAAATAACAGCTCCCGTTATAATAGGCAAGAAAGCAAGCGCTAATGTGGGGATACTCCCTTCTTTAGCGCCTATGGGAATGGCTAATTTGTCTGCAAAATTTAGACTGCTTTCCGAAAGAAGACTGCTACCCTGTCTTCCGCAAATAGACATCGTTAGCGGATACTGGAATATGATTTGGACGTCTTTGGCCGCAAACAATTCCGACGAAATAAAATCAGCTGATTTTAGCGGTTACTATTTTGGGGTAATTACCAGCTATACAGTAAATCCAAAGACGCGGCTCTTTGGCGGACTAAAGCATTGCCAACTAAATGCCAATTTAGAGTTAAACGAAACAAAAGAAATTTTGGGAGCGCAGGTTAACTCCTTTAACTCCGGATTTGCAGATAATCTTTTTACTATGGGCATAGAACATCTTATAAAAGCCGAAAGCCGCTTAATCGCCTCCTTTAGTTACGGATTGGAACAAAAAACAGTAGCAGCTAAAGTAAGCAGAAGTGGTAAATACTTTGAGTTTGGAATAAATATATATCCCGAAGGAGTTTTTGCAATCCATCCCGTATTAAATTTTCACATTGATTTTTAAATTATGAAAAGTAAACCTATACTAATTATACTTTTGGCATCACTTAGCGTTGCGTGCGTTAGCACAAAAAGTTTCAAAAAATTTACTCCTTCTTTTGACCTTGAGTTTTCGGAAAACGTTTTTATGCCTTCGGAGGGAAACCTTTTTACCGGTGGAGAAATATCGTCTTCCGTGGGACTTGAAACAAAATTTACCGATAATAGCAGGTTATATGCTCTTTACGATTTTAATTACTTAGGACCCGCTTTTCATCCGCAGGATACAAAAAATTTCAACGAAAGAAGTTTAAGCCAGGTTGTTAGTATTGAGTGGCAACTTAAACTTTCGCCCCGCCTGAAAGTAAAACCCGGTTTTACCACTAATACCACTTACCGTAGATTTGCGGTTAACGAAACATGGGATAGCGGACTTTATAATATGCAATCTAAAGGCGGTCATATTGCAGTCGATTACACTTTTGATATTTTGGGAAAAGAATCTGTTTTAAAAACGAAGGTTTTATACCGTGACATCCTGTTTCCTAATTACAGCGACCTGTTTGAAGAATTTGAAACCGCAAGTCTCTCCAGCGAAATATCCGGCGGGGCGCAGGATCAAAAACTCTACGGGGTTTCGTTGGGCGTTATCAGAGGTAAATTTACCGCTACCGCATATTTGGATTTGATAAATTTTGAAAATCAAAACGTTTTAGAAGCTGGCGGAGTTTACGGCAGCGATTTGCAAAAAGATAAAAATATCGCATTTGATTTGCAATATAGGCAAAAACTAAACATATTTGAGTTCTCACCCAAAATAAAACTGACTATGTTTCGTTCCAACCAAAATTATCTAAGATTTAAGTATTTTGCAGCTCCTATTACCGATTTATCAAATCCACTGGGAGACGTTACTTTTATTGACAATAATTACAGCTACGATGAAATTTCCCTTGATGTCCCTGTTTCCATAAAGACGGGTATAGATTCCAAATGGGGATTAAACGGCAGGTTTTTCGCCTTGCAAAGAAAATATAAATCACGCCCCGCAAGAGACAGCGAAAATAACTACACAATGGACAACCAACGCAACCGTATAGTGCAGATATCAGCGGGGGTAACGAGATATCTAAGCGAGATAACGTCTATGTCTTTTACCTACACGTTTACTTCAAGCGGTTCAAACAACAAATTTGAAAGATACCTTCCTTATAACTACACAGGCAATACCTTCGGAGCAAATTATAACGTCTCATTTTAGGCGTTTTTTTGCTTTGACCGAGCTTACTGCCAAATGGTATTATATGGTATAAGCTAAAGTCAGGTGTTTACCAATGAAACTCAAACATAT
>DATKZD010000197.1:0-3634 GCA_035528195.1 Elusimicrobiales bacterium | reverse complement strand
CTCTTAAAGCGGATAAAAATGAGTGGCTGTCTATACCTACTTCTCTTTGGCTTATTATGGAATTTTTATTTTCGTGAAGAAATTCAATAGGATCTTCTATAGTTATTATATGTTTTGAATACGTTTGGTTTATGTGGTCTATCATGGCTGCCAAAGTTGAAGATTTACCAGCGCCGGTTACCCCTGTAACCAATATCAGTCCTCTATGATTGTCCGATATTTTTTTTAAAGTAGCCGCAGGTAAGTTTAGTTGCTCAAAGTCGGGGATTACCTTGGGAATGTGTCTTATAGCTATGGAGATTTTTCCTGTCTGCTGAAATACATTAAATCTAAACCGACCGTACTCCTCGTCGTTGATGGAAAAATCCGCTTCCTGTTTGTTTTCAAAATCTTTTTTTGCTTTTTCCGTCATACAGGAATAAGCAAGGGAGTTGACTTCTTCAGCCGTCATATCGCTTTTTTCTACGGGTTTAATTTTTCCGTCGCAACGCACATAAGCACAATCGTTGCTTCTTATATGGAGGTCGCTTGCATTATTTTTGACCATTGTTTTAAGTAAAGTGTGTAAATCAACTGCCATAATTACTCTCCCTGTACTACCAAAAAATCGGTAAACGTTCTTAGTAACTAAATTTTCTTTTTCCGTATGTATGCCGGTACAAGTATATTTTCCGTGCTTTCGGTTTTATATTTCGCACCTGCGCTTGCGGGTTGCTCGTTGGCAAAATCTGTAGTCATAGGAACCTGTCCTCTAGATTTTAAGTGCCTTCTTCTTTCGCTTCCGTCACTTGGAAAACCAGTTGCTATAACGGTGATTTTAAGGTCATCACCCATTGTTTCGTCTTCAACAAGTCCGTACATAATTATCGCATCTTTACTGGCATTTGTTCTAATAAAATCAAGAACTTCTTTCTGCTCAAAAGCAAGATGTTCTTTTGCAAGAAAATGCACTATAAGTCCCTTTGCTCCTTCCAACTCTGCGTTTTCAAGCATAGGAGAAGTTATAGCTGCTTGTGCTGCTTCAAGATGTCTTTTTTCTCCGCTTGCCTGCCCCATTCCTATTAGTGCTTCGCCCGACTGCGCCATAATGCGCTTGACGTCATTAAAATCTACATTGACATCACCCGGAGTGGTTATAACTTCCGATATGCCTTGTATGGCCTGTCTTAAAACTTCGTCGGCCATGCGATATGCCTGTTTTGTAGAAGTATTTCTTTGGATAATGCTGTATAAATTTTCGTTGGGGATAACAAGTAGGGTATCTACGAACTTTCTCATTTCTTTTATTCCCGCTTCTGCCTGCGAAAGCCGTATAAAACCTTCAAAATTAAACGGTCTTGTTACAACTCCTATAATTAGAGTGTCGTTTCCGCCTATGTCTCTTGCAATACGGGTAATAAGCGGCGCCGCTCCCGTGCCCGTGCCTCCGCCCATTCCTGCAGTTACGAAAAGTAAATCTGTGCCGTCCACTATTTGCCTTATTTGTTCTTTTGATTCTTCAGCTGCTTTGTATCCTCTGTCGGGATCTCCGCCGACTCCAAGTCCTTTGGTTAAATTTTCGCCTATCTGAACTCTATAAGGGGCGAGGTTTCTTTTTAAATCCTGAGCATCGGTATTGACCGAGATAAAGTCCACGCCTTCAATACCCGCCTGAACCATGCGGTTGATTGCGTTTCCTCCTCCGCCTCCAACACCGATAACTTTTATGCTGGCTTTCTTGCCCTGAAATTTTTCTTCTCTAATAAAATTTCCGTCCTGCATATTTACCTCTCGTAAATTTTGTGGAAAAATTATTTTTCCACAAAATTTATCAATCTTTTCCAAAAATATCAACTGCGGTAAAGAGTTCTTTCATCTTAGATAAAATAGATCCTTTTTTTCTAGGTACTACATCAAAATCCTGATTAAAAACTAAGTTAGGATAAACAATCAGCGATATTGCGCCGGTATAAGCAGGATTGAAAAACTTTTCGTCGGCGGTTACCAATTCCCTAAGTACGCCTGCTCGTCTAACTTCCCTAATCCCCATTGCCTGGCATGCAATTTCAGGGATACCTTTTAAAAGCGAACCGCCTCCGGTTATAACGCCTACTCCCGGGATGTCTGCATATTTTGTTTTTTGTATCTCTTCGCGTACTTTTTCAAAAAGTTCTTCAACGCGCGGCTGAATAATATCCAGCAGAAAACTGCTAGTTACATTATGCGTATTTTGTCCGTCCAAACTTGGTACGGGAATTTCTTCGTCTTCCATTAAAAAAGCGCTCGTTGCAATGCCGTATTTTTCTTTTATATTTCTTGCCGCACTTCTTGAAGTATGCAGTCCGTAAGCTATATCGCGCGTTATCAAATCACAACCGAAGGGTATTTCTTTTGAAAATTGTATACATCCGTCCGCATAGATAGCGATAGAAGTAACCTCGCCGCCTAAATCCATTAATACTACACCTAATTCTTTTTCTTCCGTCGTTAATACGCATTCGCCCAGGGCAACTAGATTGAAAATTGACTCTTCCACTTTAAAGCCCGCTTTATTTACTGCTTTTTCCAGATTGTTTAGATGTGAAGTGGATGCGGTTACCACGTGCACGTCAACTTCCAAAAGTGAACCTTCCATTCCTTCGGGATTTGGAACTCCTCTTTGGCGATCTATGGAAAAACTTTGGGGAGTAACTTTTAAAATTTTCATATTGGAAGATATAGGTATTGCTTTGGCGTTTTCTACTGCAAATTGAACGTCTTCGGCATTGATTTCTTTATCCGTGCGGGCTATGTTGTAAGCGCCGTGGCTGTTTAACGATTGCAGGTGGGAACCTCTTACGCCCATCAGTACGAAATCTGCGGTGCGTTGAGCTTCTTCTTCAGCTTTTTCAACGGCTTCGGCTACTGCGTTTGCAGTGTCTTTTATATCTACCACTACCCCGCCTTTTAGCCCTTTGCATTCAACCTTACTGCCGGAGATAATTTTAATTGTATCCGAATCCAATTCCTGTTCGGCAAGAACGCATGTTACGTTACCGCTTCCCATATCCAATCCGGCTATTATTTCAGATTTCGCCATTTTAAAACTCCCTTATCCAAATCCTTTTTATCTTTTGAAACTTAAAACTAGTGCAATAACTATTTTTGCACAATCAAAAAAATCTTTCAAAACAAGATATTCGTCTGTAGAGTGGTATTTTCTCATTCCAAGGCCAATATCGGGCGTGGATATTCCGTGTGAATACAAAACGTTTGCATCCGCTCCTGCATTTATCTTTTCCGTAACCATTTTGATGTTTTGTGATTTAGCCGCCGTTATGATTAACTTCACAATGGGAGCGTTGTTTGATATTTTAAGAGCGGGATATAGCAGTTTTGATTTAAAATCTAGTTTGGCGGAAATATATTTGCCGTCAACTTTTTTGCGTGATGCCTTTACTGCCTTTTTAAAGGTATCTTCTATGTATTTTACCTGTTTATTTAGTTTTGCCGTGTTGTGGCTTCTAGCTTCAGCTTTGAGCGTAATTTCCGGCATTACTACGTTGGTAGCGTTACCGCCGTTTACTATGCCGATATTGCAAACAGTTTCGTGGTCAATTTTACCTAGTTTCATTTTAGCTATTGCTTTAGAAGCAACTTCAATTGCAGATATTCC
>DATKZD010000196.1:0-2704 GCA_035528195.1 Elusimicrobiales bacterium | reverse complement strand
AAGCCCCGACAGGTATAAAATGCATGTTATAAGGGAAATACTTACCAAAGGAGTAACAGCTAGCGGTAAAGCGAGGAAGTATGCGAGAAATAAGAAATAACCTGCCAGTGATAAAAATAGTAAGATAGTCATATTGTTAACTTAAATTATATTATTTTCTCAAGGTGATAGTAATGGACATTCCCGTGTTGATACCTGCATTAAATCCGGATGAAACATTGCTTGCCCTTATAGATGGCATGTCGGAACTGGGCTTTCAAAACATAATAATAGTAGATGACGGAAGTCGGGCAGACTGTCGGCATATTTTCGAAAAAGCCGATAATAAGGGATGCACGATATTGACTCATGCTGCAAATCTTGGCAAAGGGAGAGCTTTGAAGACAGGTCTAAACTATATATATTTAAAATTCAAAGACCTGAAAGGTGTCATTACCGCAGATTGCGATGGGCAGCATAAAGTCGAAGATATAAAAAAAGTTGCAGATGCGTTTTCTAAAAATCCGCAAAATATTACGCTTGGAGTACGTAAATTCGGAAAACAAGTTCCTATCAGAAGTTTGTTGGGAAATGTATTGACGAAGCAGGTTTTTAGATTTTTAATCGGCATCAGAATTTCCGATACCCAGTCGGGACTCCGGGCTTTTCCGCGCAGCATTGTTCCTCATCTGATTAAATTATACGGCGAAAAATATGAATATGAAACCAATGTTTTGATATATGCAAAAAAGTTCGGTTTACGGATTTGCGAAGTTCCCATAGAAACAATCTATGCTAAAAATAATAAACTTTCGCATTTTAACCCTTTCTTAGATTCTATACTTATTTATTTTTTGTTCTTGAAATTTTTATTTTCGTCAGTATCTGCCGGTCTTGTTGATTTTGTTATTTTTGTGGCAGCTTATAAAATATCTCGGAGCATATTATTTGGTATTATTACAGCGCGAGTCATTTCTTCCCTGGTTAATTTTTTTGCAAATAAAGAATTAGTATTCCGTGATAAAGGAAAAATATCTGCCAAAGTCTTTAAATATTACCTTTTAGCTGTTATTCTGATGAGTATATCTTATACATCTATAGTATTGATGCATACTGCTTTCGGCATGAACGTCATAATTGCAAAAATATTAGTTGAGATAATGTTGTTTCTGGTCAGTTTCTCCGTTCAGCGGGATATTATTTTCAAAAATAAAATATGAAGTTTGAAAAATATACTAATCCGCCGGCTTAATATGCAATTCTATTCTGTTATACGGAATTAGTACCTTACGCAGTATTTTTAAAGCGTTCGTTTATTTTATATATTAAATAGGATTGCGATTTTGAGTGCGAATCTATTTAAGGTCTAATTAAAACCTTTTTATATGAAAATTAAAGTATATCTTGCCTCCCTGCTTGCGGTGTTTTTTTCTGTTTGCGCCTACGCAAACGAGCAAAAATCCCCTGTTGAAATAATACCGCCTAAAATTATTTTAAAAGGCATACCCGCTAAAATTAAATTTAAACCGCTAAACCAAAATATCGTCGGAAAAATAATTGAAGTAAAAACGGCTGACGGTGAAACTTTAGCATCGGCGAAAATTACAAACATCGGCGAAGAGACTGTTGTAGAGGTAGAAAACCCCGCCCCGGACGGCAAATACCAAATATCAATTGCGCAAATAAATTATAAAACAGGTATTGCGATAAAAACCATTCCAGGTTGGCTTACGGTACTGCCTCCGCTTATCGCAATTGTTTTGGCTTTAGTTTTTAGACAAGTTATCCCAGCTCTTTTTGCAGGAGTATTTGTCGGCGCATGGATTTTTTACGGCGGATTTTTCGCAGGGCTTGTGCGTTCGCTGGATTACTACATAATCCACGCACTTAGCGAACCCGACCATACCACGCTTTTGATATTCTTACTGCTCTTTGGAGGTATGGTAGGGCTAATGTCGCGCTCGGGGGGAACGCACGGACTTGTAAATGCGCTTGCTCCTTTAGCCACAAATTCCCGCAGGGGACAGCTAGTTACATGGTTTATGGATTTATGCATTTTCTTTGACGATTACGCAAACACTATTTTAGTAGGTAACACAATGCGTCCCGTTACCGACCGCCTTAAAATTTCACGCGAAAAACTGGCATATATTTTAGACTCTATCGCCGCACCCGTATGCAGTATAGGGCTTATTTCTACGTGGATAGGGTACGAGGTATCTTTGATAGGCGACTCGCTAACTCAAATAGGTTCTGATGCAGATGCGTACAGTATTTTTCTGCGTGCAATTGCGTATAACTTCTATCCCATACTTGCGATTTTAATGGTATTTATGATTGCGATGATGCGCCGTGAGTATGGACCAATGCTCAAAGCGGAACGGCGCGCATTTAAAGAAGGTAAAGTTTTATCCGATGACGCCGTTCCTCTTTCCGATTTCGCTAACGATGTTTTAGCTCCGCCAAAAAATAAACCTAAGCGTTTGATAAATGCCATCATTCCCATCTTTACGGTTTTAGCTGTTACTTTTATCAGCTTATGGATTATCGGAAAAAAATCCCTTATCGCTCAAAACGATCCCGATGCTACAGTTTCTTTTTTTGCGTTGGGTATTAAGGGGATAGGTAAAGTATTCGGCGCAAGCGATTCTTTTAAAGCGCTTTTATACGGCGCTATGAGCGGATGCGTTATTGCGATGTTTCTTGCTATTGGACAAAAAATTCT
>DATKZD010000195.1:0-7561 GCA_035528195.1 Elusimicrobiales bacterium | reverse complement strand
ATGCGGCAGATAATAGCCCGATGATTATGAATAGGGACGAAAATTCACCGGAATTTGTTGGCTGGTCGGATAATAAAGATGAAGTGTTTACGTATCAAAGTAAAGTTATGGTTATGGATGTTTCTCCAACAGTTACCATTCCAGTACGTTTTGAGCTATGGTTTGAATCTGCCGACACATACTGCCCTGATGGAAGCTGCCATAGAAAGCTAATGGAAGAAGTGTTTAAAGTACACGGAATGAAATCAGGTAGTGTCCCTTCAGGCACATATTCTTTTAACCCTTAAATAAATCCCAAATCCACTCTATCTGTAAAAATTCCGTCTATTTTCAAGGAACGCAGTTTTTGTGCGATTTCTTTTTCGTTTATTGTATAAGCCAAAACTTTGAGAGCTTTTGAATGCGCTTTGTTTATCAACTCTGCTGTTGCGTCCTTAAAGTATACGTTTATGCCCGCCGCTTTAATTTCTAAAGATTGCTCTATTAAATTATCTATTTGACCATAACGCGCCAGTACGCCTATTTTTATGTCAGGGTTTAAATCCCTTATTTTTACAAGTGTCGGATAATGAAAACTTGAGAGACAAATGTTATCTGTCGGCAGATTTTTATTTTTTATAAACTCAAGGAGTTTTACGCAGATATCAGGATAAACATTATCTTTATTTTTTATTTCCAAATAAATTTTGGCTTCATTTCCCAAACAATTAAATACTTCTTCCAAAGAGGGAACGGACATTTTTTCGCAGGTTTTGCGAAAGTATGCAGCTACGTTGAATTTTTTAAGTTCACTCAAGCTTAATTCGGAAATTTTAACGTCGGCTCCCGCCGTACGTTTTAAAGTGTAATCGTGGCATGCAACTAAAACTTTATCTTTTGTAAGTTGTACGTCAGTTTCAAAATCTGTAAAACCGCACTTTTTTGCAAGTAAAAATGAGGCAATAGTGTTTTCAGGTAAATCTGCTGATGCCCCTCTGTGAGCGATTATTTTCATATTAATTTTTCTTTTATAACGTTAAAAACTTCGTCAGGTACTTGCGCTCCCAATTCCGTTGAAAATCCGCAGTCGGGCCCGTGATAGTCCGAACCTGCAGTTACGAAAATTCCGTATTTATCTGCTGTGTTGATATAGTCGTTCGTTTCGGTTTTTGAATGCCTGGGATAAAAAGCTTCTATTGCTTTAAGCCCTGCGTTTACCCATTGAGGTATATTTAAAACGCTCGTTACTCCGGGATGAGCAAGTACCGCAACTCCGCCTGCCTTGTTTATGGCGGATATTGCATCTTCCGTACTCACCCCCGTAGGACGCACGTAAGTAGGGCTGGAAGGAGTAAGAAATTTTTTAAAAGCTTCTCCCCTGCTAAATGCATACTTTTTTTCTACGAGTACTTGTGCAATATGCACTCTTGAGGGGGAGGATTTTACTAAATCCAATACGTCGGCAAGCGTTATGGTCAGTCCGTGTTTGTTTAGTGATGTAATAAATTTTTTCATTCTTTCAAAACGCTGTTCTTGGCAAAATTTAACGAAACTGCAAAAACTTTCGTCCCGCCAATTTATGCGGTATCCTAAAATATGGAGCATATCTTCTACCGACGTTGATATTTCAATTCCGGGTACGCAGGTAAGCGATAACTCTTTTGCAGTTTCTATGGTTTCTTCCAATCCGCATAGAGTATCGTGGTCGGTAATGGAAAATATCTCAATTTTTTGTCTGGCGGCAAGACGCACGATATCTCGACAGTCGGATTTCCCGTCGGAATAATTTGAGTGGATGTGCAGATCAATTTTATGCATTTAAATTTGACGCAGTTAAAATGCAATCAAACGGCTATAATTTCTTTCACCTCGGGTACGTCTTGCTTTAGTGTTTTTTCCACTATAGTTTTAAGTGTCATTGCGGCCCCGGGGCATCCTCCGCAGGCGCCTTGAAGTGAAATTTTAACTATACCGTTTTCTTCATCAACTTCAACTAGTTTTACGTCCCCGCCGTGCGAGGCGAGCATCTGGCGAACCTTTTCCAAGGATTTTTCAACTTTCTCTTTCATAACGCTCCTCATTTTTTATAATATAATATCGGGTAACAAATTCTATTCTACATAAATTTTTGACTAGATATGAAAAAAACAAATAAAAATTGCGGCGATTGCGGATACACTTCGGGCGGGTGCGGTATAAGAATAAAGAAAAATCATAAGTTAGTAAAAGCGTTTGCTGCACTAGATAGCGCCATGTGTTTTATGGGCTACCTAAAGGCGGATTTGAAAGGCGCCAAAAACAAAAAATTAGCGCAGGATTTAACTCAAATTCAAAGAGATATGTTCTTATTGAGCGGACATCTTTACGGGGTGGCTAGAACCAAAAAACTTAAAGAGGCGATTGATTTTTTAGACCGAAAAATATCCGTATTACTCTCACGCCCCAAGCCGTTAAATTGCTTTGTAATTCCCGGCAAAAATAAAACGGAAGCTTTGGTGCATATCGTCCGCGCTCAGGTAAGACTTGCCGAAATTGCCGTAGTTGACTTAGGCAAATCGCAGATTGCGGTTAAGTACTTAAACCGTATGTCTAAATACCTGTTTCTACTGGCGGTCGCTACCGGGCGGTAATTCTGTGTTGGACGAGCAATATCTAGCACTTTAAAATAAATACATATTGCTATTGTCTTAAAAATTGTTATAATCATTGTAGATATGAAAAGATTAGTGTTAATAGCGTTTTCGGTAAGTTTAATTGTTATAGGGTACTTTTGTTACCCTGTCATTTTAAGTTCCGTTTTTACGGTATCCGGCACTATTGATATTACTCCCCGCCTTTCTAAAATGTCCGAAAAACCAAACAATGTATGCTTTATAGTAGCTAAAAATCCCGGCGGCGTTCCTGTAGTGATAAAACGTGTCGTCAATCCCAAATTTCCTTTGAATTTCAACATCACTAAAAGCGATTTACTTATAGAAGATGCGTGGAAAGATACCATGCAAGTTGAAGTTTTTATAAATCAGCACGGGCAGGTAGGGCGTCTTAAAGCGGGCGATATGTTTACCGAACCTTACCAAATTGCTAAAATTTTCAGTCCAAATGTAGTTATAACCGTAGATAAAATGATGGGTGTTCCCACCTTAATCGGAAGAAGATACTCGGATAAATCCAACTGGGTATTTACCACCGCCGCAAGATAAAAAAATACTTTATCGCTTTATGCAGACAATGCCAATCTAGGCATTGCATCATAAGTTTTATTGTTTAGCAATCTGCCCGTTTTCTTTTTATTTACTCCACCCCATTGTTTAAAGAAAAACGGAACATCATATTTTTTGCATTGTTGTTTTATTTCAAGTACCCAATCGGGCGATATGAAACGAGAATTTGGACCGGATTCCCCGCCGACTATAGCCCAGTCTATTCCTTTTAAATTGACTTTACCTATCTTATCTAGCAAAGGTTCAAACGAAACAAATTTTATTTTGGCGTTTGTTTTTTTAAGATAGTCTATGCGGTTAATATAATCTTTATTTTCTACGGTAACACCCATCCAAATATTATTTTCCCAAGAGAGCGTATTACTTAATTTTAAAAGTCTATCCGCCCGTTTAGTTAATATTTGAAAATTATGTTGTTTCGCTGATTTCATTACAGCGAAAACCTTTTTTATGTATGCAGTAGGAACATCTTTGTGAAATAAGTCGCTCATGGAATTGACAAAAATCATCTGTGGTTTTTTCCATACTAACGGCATTTTTAAAGCATGCTTATGAGTGCATACCTTATCAAAACCATGCTTATAATTAGATTGCCCCATAGCTTGCAAGCGTTTTGCCATTCGTTCTGCATAACAATTGGCACACCCCGGGCTGATTTTTGTGCATCCTGTAACCGGGTTCCACGTAGATTCCGTCCATTCTATAGAAGAATTATTAGCCATAGTTTATTGTACATATTCCATAATTATGTGAGAAATTATTATTGTTTACTTTTTATGTCGTGCCTGAATGCTTTAGTCAGGCATCCAGTATTACGACGTAAACTTGCGTAGCTAGACTAGACCCCTGCCAAAATATTGCAGGGGCGACACCACTTACGATTTCATCAAATTATCTAAAACTTAACTAAAAAGAGACTGAAAAACATAAATGTATGATGCCACACATTAATGAAACCAAAAATAAATTATTTTAGAGTACCAAGTCTATCTATCTTTATTAAATTACGGAGAAAATTATTTCCCCTTGACCAAAAACCATCTCCCAAGACAATCTTTTTACACCCTTCATCGAATTTGGCTTTTAGAGTATCTGGTGAATCAATTCCTGTAATACTTTTTAGTTTTTCAAAGTATTTACGTTGTGTTGCACGAACAAATAATGGAAAACGCATGTATTCGTCAGCATATATAAGAGTATTTGGATACCACCATCTCACGTCATCACGAATGATAGATATCAATGTGGTAACCAGTTCTGCCTGCATTATATCTGTGAAGGTAATATCATCACGAGTTGCACGTTCTTTGAACAAATCTGCAATAGGGCTAGCTCATCGTGTATTAAGTTTCTTATTTCGTTTCTCTAGAATACTGGAATATGAATAAAAACTAGAAAATATGGTAAAATCACTATTTGAATTTGCTACAGAATCAGGCAAGAAATAATGCCCTATAAATAGTTCATGTATGATGGTAGTACTATCAGTTTTGATGAGCACTGCTATTACATAAAGAAACAATTCATAGGCAAATATAGCATGAGCTTCAAACCATGTGTTCTTCCATGATGTCAATTCTGCATCTCTGTACTTGAGAGCTAAAATGCGTTCCAGAAAATTAAATAGAATTTCACCAAATTTTTTGGTTTCTGGAAATGAGGTTTCTAATAAAAGCCAGTCAATTAGTTGGTTACGTAAAGGAAGAAGTTTGTGGATATCTCCTATAATTCTATCTTCAATATTACTTCCTGGATTTTCACGAATTCGTAAATGTTTAGCATACATTAAAACAGCATCAAGAAAATCTTTCCTGCAAAATATCGTATTTGCCTTAGAATTAAATAAAGCATCTTTTAAGCTATTATATTTTCCAATAGTAGGAAGCGCTGTGTGCTCTTCTCCACTCATTAAGTATGTTGGTGGTTTTCCAAGAGCAGGTTTTTCATATATGGGCTTGCCGTATAAAGCACGTAGTAATCTTTCCCAATTATTATTAACTTTTTCTTGAGTGCTAAAGTCAATCCATATGCGAGATTCTAAAAATGTAGGTAAAAACGGTTCGTCATTATCTTGTTTTTGGCAAACCACAGGAATAAATTTTTTCTGACCAATTTCTTCATATATTTTTTTTGAAATTATTTGAGATTCAGTGCCAACTCCAGCCTTTCTTTTATCCGCCTTTTGACTATATGTTTTATCAGAAAAAATGATGACATGAGTAATTGAAATATCAGTTACCATTGTTTCCATAAATACATTTTTATCTTGACCTTCAGATAAATCCCATTGATCAAGAATGACATCAACTCCATCTCCTCTCAGGCGTTCTGCGTATAATCTAATGTGATCACGATGTGCTTCTGACGTCCAACTGTAAGAAATGAATACTTTTGGGGACACATCACTCATAATTTTCTCCTTATAGCTATGCAAACAAGATACTGTATTTCTTATAATCAATAAGTTATGTAAATCTATTGATAAAATACCCCTCCCTACATTTCTCGGTACAGGGTTTCCTCTTTATTCTAAATTTTATTGCTAAATTAGGCAAACTTGTTTTTTAACTTATAGATTGTTTTCTACCTCTCAAGAGAGAATATTTTTTAACCTATAGGTTATGTACAAATTTTTTGTTAACGTTTAAAATTTCTGTGTGTTCTTTTACAAAAGGTTTATCCTGATGGATTGCTTCATCAGCAAGGCGAGAAGCAAATTCGCAACGACATAATGTGTGAGACACACACAAAGAGGAGTCATTATGAAAAAGAAAATAAATGAAATGGTTACGTTTGAAACAATTACGACTAAACAGTTGGGAGCAAAAATCAAAAAATTAAGAGAGGGCTTTGGGTTTACTCAAGTGCAGACGGCTAAAAAAGCGGGTATTTCAGTTTCCAGTTTTAGACGCATAGAAAATGCTAAATGCATAGCTAAAGTTATAATGCTTTTTGGCATATCCAAAGCATTAAAAATAAAATTATCTGATTTATTGTCTAATAAGTGATATGAAAATTACTTCTGATTAAAGACTTATGGAATAATTTTCATATCACCCCTGCAATCCTGTGGCACCTGCCTGACGTCAGGCAGGGGGGTCTAGAACAAGAAATTACCGCATGAGAGGTAATTATGAATATGTGGATTCCCGCTTAAAAATTGCGGGAATGGATAAAAAGCGGAGTACTAAAATTTATGACGTTAGAATATATCTTTGTCTTCTATTAGGTTTATAAGCGAAGGTAAAACATAAATGGATGGTCGGTGTCCCTTTCCTTTGGATAGGCATTTTATCAGACCTTTTTCACACAATTTGTTTAATAAAACGTATGCCGTAGCCCTATGTATTTTGGTTTTCTCGTAGAATATTTTACTGCTTAAAATGGGCCTTTTGAAAAATAAATCCAAGGCAGATACTAAATGCTGCGAGCGGGTAGCTTCCTGAAATTTATCTTTCATTTCGTTATAAAGTGTTGAAATTCTTATGGTTTTTTTGATGTTATTTCGTGATTGCTCTTTTACTGCTTTTAGAAAAAACTCTATCCATCCCTGCCAATCTTTGCTTTTGGATATTTCATTTAACCTGTAATAATATTCCGTTCTATTTTTTTCAAAATACTCGCTTATATAAAACGAAGGTTTTTTTATAATCCCACTCAAATGTAAAAACAATGTAATTAACATTCTACCTATTCTGCCATTGCCATCTTCAAAAGGATGGATTATCTCAAATTGAGCGTGAATAATAGCTGCCTTAATTAATCTATTTTGTTGAGTATAACTTTTAAAATAATATTCCCAGTTTTCTAAATACTCTACAACCAAAAAATGTTCAGGAGGAATATATGTTGCCTCTTCGGGTTTGCATTCATAATGTCCAATATGTACGGGGCCATTTCTAAACTCGCCGGGTTTGCTGTTTTTTCCATCCCACCTTGCATCTTTCATTAAAGTATGATGTATTTGCTTTAATAAAGAAAGGGAAAAGGGTTTACCTTCCGCAATATAATTTTCGGCTTCAATTAAAGCATATCTGTAATTTCTAATTACGTTTACTTCTTTCTGTTTGTTTTTATCGAATTTTTTTCCTGCTTCATATTCCAATACTTCACTAGTTGTTGATTGGGTTCCTTCTATTCTTGAAGAAAACTCTGCTTCTTTTCTCAACAAGGGAGAAAGCAGTATATTAGGATTTAGCATATTTTGCAAAAAACCGTCATACCTACATAAG
This sequence comes from Elusimicrobiales bacterium, assembly GCA_035528195.1. GTDB lineage: Bacteria > Elusimicrobiota > Elusimicrobia > Elusimicrobiales > Elusimicrobiaceae > DATKZD01. The sequence goes on along the minus strand of DATKZD010000195.1, from coordinate 129 downwards.
TAAGATGATGCATCGTCTAACAAGACAGTCAGTTTTTCATTATTTAAGTTCTCTATTGGTAACTTTTCAGGAATATATGTTTTCATAGTAAATATCTCCTATAGCACTATTCTCATACATTATACCAAT